>JBHLQA010000007.1:0-20564 GCA_048885285.1 Candidatus Odinarchaeota archaeon | reverse complement strand
TAAGAAAATTTAAATTATCATCATTAGAAATTAAAACACGATGTAGTTTTGCGAAATTACTTATGTCGTTATAAATAGTTATATTTTTCTTTTCTAAACTATAATATTAATCTTTAATTTTAGTGTTTAATCATATAATATAACTATTTTTTATTTTAAATCATCAACTATAGATTATTATGAAAGAGCTTGATGTTTTTTTTGATCCTAAATCAGTTGCAATAATTGGAGCTTCAGATAGTCTTAAATTCGGATATGCTACAACAAAATATTTATTGAACTCAAAATTTAAAACATTTCCAGTTAATCCTAATAAACAACAGATTCATGGACATAAAGTCTATAAGAATATAAAAGATATCCACGAAGATATTGAATTAGCGATAATTCTTGTTGGTAATGAATATGTTCTTCAAGTTGTTCAGGAATGTGTTGAGAAAGGTATAAAAGGGATAATAATAGAAACTGCAGGTTTTGCAGAGACAGGGGTTGAACAATATATTAATTTACAACATCAAATTGAGCAAATTGCTAAAGACTCGAAAGTTCGAATTATCGGACCTAATTGTATAGGGGTAACTAATTTTAATAATCAGTTTTCTTCAGCAGATATGGATTTTGATAACGCAATTAAAGGTTCGATTGCAGTAATTGCTCAATCGGGTGTTTTAGGAAATATTTTCGTTGATTGGGCTCAAGACAATGGTATTGGATTTTCAAAAACCATTACAATTGGAAATAAACTAGATGTTGATGAGGTTGATATGCTTGATTATTTGAATGATGATCCTGAAACAAAAATCATTACTCTTTATTTAGAAGGTACAAAGCGAGGAAAGGAATTTATAAAGACACTCAAGAATATGAAAAAACCAGTATTAATACTTAAAAATGGGAGAAGTGAAATTGGATCAAAAGCAGTTAATAGTCATACAGGATCACTGGCGGGGGATGACAAAATTTATAATGCTGCTATTAAACAAAATTCTAAAATTTTTCGAGTTAAAGATTTCTACGAAATGTTTACTATTGCTCATATTTTTGATACCCAACCTTTACCTAAGGGGAAAAATATAGCAATAGTAACTGGTTCAGGAAGTTTAGGGGCTTTAGCATGTGATGAGATTGAGAAACAAGAATTAAATCTAGCAAATTTAGGTGAAAACACAATTTCGCTTATTAAGTCTGTGATTCCTAATTGGGTTTCAATTAGAGGGACCGTTGATTTAGGACCGTCTCTATTTCAGACGTTTGTCCCTTCTATGAAAGCAATTTTTGAAGATAAAAATGTTGATGCTATTTTATACATTTTTTCAGTCCCTAGGTGGCCATTACAACTTAGGGGCTCTATGGCCTCAGAATGGGCAACACAACAATTTGATATAACAAAAAGCCTAATTCAAAACTTTAATAAACCTATCATATGTGTATGCTTTGGTTCTAGATGGACATTTGAATTTCTTAAAAAAGCAGAGTCTTCTTCTAAATCTGAAATCATAATTCCAATAATTAGTAGAATAAAACACGCCATAAAAGCTTTTAAACTGATGCATGAATATAATAAAATTACATAATAGAATCCTGAAAATTTTTAGTTTAAATTCTAACACTCTCTAGAATGTTTTTTAAAAATTGGACTCCAAATTTTTTTAATTTGATTAAATTCTCCTTTTAATTAAGTAAAAATAAAATATTGGAGTGATAAATTAATGGATGAATTATACATTTTTGGTACCACATGGCAAGAAATTGTTGATTGGTTTCTGATTCAACCCCTTTATGCACAAGTCCTTGTTTTGATAGGTGTATTTGCAGTATTAACTCTTGCGGTAATTTTGGTATATTATATTCTAAAGGGTGTTGGATATTTAATATACTATATTTTAAAGGGTGTATATTATCTTTTCAAAGGAATCGGTTTACTATTTTATAAGATCTTTCAAGGATTATATTACGCAATTTCAGGGAAACCTAGACCAAATAAAAAACAAGAAACAGAACAACAACAAGTATCTCCTCGAGTCGTAGTAGTTAAACAAGCAGAAGAGCCAATTATTCCAATCCAAAAAAATGAACAAACTGTTTACCCTGAAGTGGCTTTTTGCAGTGAATGTGGAAATAAATTTTCAGATTCAATGTATAAAACCTTATCAGAAAGGGGAGTTGCCTATTGTATTCATTGCGGAAATAAAAAGACTCAAGAAAACCGAATGACTATTGAAGTTCAATAATTTTTTTATTCTCTTTTTTTAAATATTTTTTAAATATTGATTAATTCTTATAATAAAGTCTCTATGAAAGTTAGCAATCAAAATGTAAATTTTATATAATAAAAAAAAAGAATTACTATCATTTATTAATTCTTTTTAACTTTTTTACAGTTAAAAATACTACTATAGTGCTAAAAATTCCCGCTATAAATAGTAAATCATATCCCGGAATACCATCATCACCACCATCCTCTTCTGGTGGGATTGTAACAACGATTTCAAGACAGTTTGATAATGTATCACCAAATTTATTGTACGCTACTACTATAAAGAAATATGTTCCATTATTATAGCCACTTAAGGCGATAGAGCGATTTGTATTACCCTCTTCTAAAAGAGTTAAACTATCATTTATCTCATTGATGTAATATGAATACTGGTATATAGAGTAACTTATAGCCCCATTAGATTCAGTCCAAAAGAGAGTGAAATTCCCGTCACTATCTGGACTATCAGCATCACTTGATAATGCAAAATCACCTGGAAGTATAGGCTCTTCTACAACATTAGGACCGGAATAAGGGCCATCACCAACAGAAGCCCCACCATCTGAACAATTAAAATAATATGAATAAGTTCCAATATCCATAAGATAAGTGCTAAATGTATATATACACCCATCCATATAATTAAAATCTGATGGATTCTGTTTTATCATAGTATAAGTATCAGAAATGATTGTTACATTAATGGATGTGGGGATGTTATTATCCGCATCAGTATAATTCACTGAAAATATAAAATTGGTTGAACCATTATATCCACTACTTGGACTTACATGTCCATTTGATAGGGTAGGTAAATAGCTGTTTGAATATTGAATTTGCAGATCATGGTAGATCACAGTAGAATTTAAAGATTCACCATCACTACATTCAAAATAATAGGAGTAATTATACAGAGCAGATGGAAGATATATTAAATATTGATACATACAACCATCGGTATAATCATCATCGTATAGGTCTTTCTTTTCCATTGGATGATTGGTTCCATTAATTACAACATTTACATAAGAGGGAAGATCATCATTATAATCGGTATAGATAATACTAAAATTCAATAAATCTGATTGATACCCTATTTTTGGATTAACAGAACCGTTTGATAATTCGGGGGCCAATTCTGTATAATAATTTGTAAATATTTTTATATCATCTACAGTCCATCCAACATAAGCATTATAAAAAGAATCAACAGTATCAAAATAAAACCTTATTTGCACAGATTCATTTCCAACATAATCTGAAATATTTAATATTATTTTTTGCCATGATGGAAAGTCTATAGAGTCATAAATTTTGATCCAATTTGTTCCATCAGTTGAAATATAAACATATGATATATCATAATCTGGATTATCTTCGGTTTCTCTCCAATGATAGAACTCTAAATGTGCATCCAAACAGTTGGATAAATCAAATGGGATCGATGTAAGGTTCCCTTGCTCTCTATTGCCTGTCTCATAATCTCCTGTTGATTCATTACCAAACCACATTCCATGAGTAGGGGAATAATAAGGATCTGAATTTGTACTGCCAGAATCAGTTTGATGCCATAATCCGGTAATACTTTCCCATTTAGACAAACCAGATTCAAAATCATCATAAAATATAGTCCTATTATTAAGAATAGAGACTATTTTTGTATCAATATTATTTTGAATAAATGATTCACCAGAAACGGGGGGTGCATAAGCAGTAAAATTATATAATTCAACTTCAAAAGGATTCCAGGTGAAGTTTATTGTCATATTTGCGTCTACAAGAAGCATTGAAGTTGTTGTTGAATTTACAACTTCTCCATCAAGATATAAAAATATGCTAACAGCTGATTCATCAAAAATTCCTGTATTAATAACTGTAGCATTTATGATATAGGTATCAAAAAGTTGAGGAAAACTAGGAACCTCAAGAACAACATGCAAATTATGGTCTAAATTTGTAAAATCCGTATTAACGTATCCAGGATTTGTCTGAGGTACGTCCAAAGATTCTCGTGAAATTTGTTCTAAAATTCCTGATACATATCTTTCAATTTTGAATGAAGTAATTGTACCAACAGAAGTAGAACTTCCTAATTCTAGAAAAAAGTTGGTATCATTATTTGCATCATAATATGACTGAAAATCTGAAATGTCTAGACACATAAATTCTGGAAAAAGATTAGTATAATCGGGCATATACCAAGGAGTAATTGTATCTAATGGTGTATCATGAGGTCCTACACCTAATGTAATCATATTACCCATTCGAGTTGGAGCTGGTGAAAATTCCCAAGTAGCAATTAAACTCGGAAGATAGTCTATTCTATCCTCAATCATGCATAAATGAAAAACAAAGTCTCCTAATATTTGTCCAATTTCCTTAAATGCATCATATGTTAACCAGTAATATCCATTATCTCCAAAAGATAACCCCCATGAATTTACCACTCGAAAAGCACCTAATTCTCCATCATCAGTTATTGCATCATCAAAACCAACTATGCATTGAGCATGATTCATTGAAGTAGAATCATATTCATCAGACGATAACACGAAATTGCCATCGGAGAAACCATTACTATACTGAGATGCATCAAATGCAAAACTAACAGGAGTGCCACTCATTATTATACTTTTTATAACATCAACAGTAAAATTAGGATCTGTCTCGTTAAAATCTATAAGATAATAATCATAAATTCTATGATATGACGCTTCTCTCCATGCTGTCTCATTCCCCCATCCATCAACATCAGAATCATTATAAGGCATTGAAGACATTGTAGCACAACCCCAATCTAGTAATACTTGTGCATTATCCATCATCCAGGAACCAGTACTTAAGCTAACTTTATTAAAAGTCCATGCGGGACTCATTAAATAATCAGGATTTCCAGAACTAGCATCCCATCCATTATCTTTTGCTTCTAAATATCCATAGGTATAATAAGTTGAGGCCCATGCCCCACACGAACCTTGACTTCCTTGATCTCCCACAGCAGGGAAATATATTTCTGATGATAGATCTGCAGAGGCCATGGGGGCATCATATCCAGTAGCAGGAGTAACATCTAAGATAGAAATTTTTCCAATTAATTTTTCAAGTTCTCTTGCTGATGGAGGAGCTAACCCTGTTCCATGACCGTCAATAATTTGATTATAATTTTTATTAAGATCTCTTAACTCACATTGATTCTTTGTTTCCTCTATTTTTTCTCTCGTTATAAATTCCGCTGTAATTTTATTACCATTAAGATCAAATGAGAATTTTCTGGAAGGATAAGATTCTTCAACAGAGTTATAAGAATTAGATGATATTTTTTTATCTAAAGAACTTACTCCCATAGATGATAAGAGAGAATTCGAATTCTTTGAAATAGAACCTATAGTAAAAAAAAGTGATGGAAGAGCTGTTAAGATTATTATATATAAGATAAATAAGCAATGAAATAGCTTTATTCTATTTGTGTGACTCATATTAAATTTTACCCTTAAAATTAGATTTAAATTTAAAATTAATCCGTAGATCGATTTGTAATAAATAATACTATATATTTATTTTTTTTTGTTTTTATTATTGTTAAAATATTTTCTATATATATAGGAGTAAAATGAGAATGCTATAAGATAATGTGATAGTATACATGGTACTATTCCAAGATTTAAGAATATAAAGCCAATGTATAAACCCATTAAAAAAGGATATATCAAGTTTACTGATAAAATAGTTAAATCTTTAAATGAAAACCATGTGTGAATATGATATAATGAAAAAATTAAGCTTGAAATAAATATACCTGAAAATTCATTAAAATATAATAACTCTAACAAAAATCCAATTAAATAATACCTAAAAATTAATTCTTCCATTATCATTGTTAAAGGAAAGAATAGCCATATCACTATTTTATTATTTTTATTTGTTAATGCCTTTATAACATCGTGCTTTTGCATTAATTCGACATTTTCTTTATTAAAAACAAAAACTTCAATATACTTTCCTATGACGATAAGAATAAGTAAACCAAAAAGAAACAACAAAATTATGAAAGGATTAAATTTTCTGATAATGAGATATCGAATATTAAAACCAAAAACTATTGGAATAATCAATAATATAGATACGAGAGTAATAATCATATATTTAATAGTGTTTTCCACGATTTTTCATTCCTAATTTCCAATCTATCATTTAATTTAGCTATATAAATGAGAAAATTCAACCAGAATAATCATTTTTAGAGCCCATGAGAGTAGTGGTCTCTTCAATCCACCGCGATAATTCTTTATCTAATCGACAATAAGTAACAATTTTATCTATATCTTTTAATTTTGAAAAAGTACATTCAACCATAACATCCCATCCTCCATACACGGGAGTGGCATAAGTAACTTTCCAATCTTCATCTGGTTCATTAGATTGCAATTCTTTTAGTTTTTCAACAACCATCCATTCTGTACTAACTGTATTTAAACGAATTAATATATATCCTCGATAAAACATTGATTTCACCTTAATTCTTTCAATTTAAGAAAATTTTCTTCCTCTTTCTAATATTTATTTATCTTTAAATAGGAATAAATTAAAATTATTTAATCTTGCTATAATAAATTGTTTTAACAAATATTTAATGTATTATTACATAAAATATTTGGATTATATCGCAATTAAAATAAAATTATTGTAAATGCTTTTATCAATTTTCTCTTTACTCAAGTTTAAATAATTCCAATTTTATTTTTTTATAAAAAATCACCATTATTGTCTATTTTTTTAAAAAAGAAAAATGCTGACTTTTCCTTATGACAACTAAAATCACTTTTATTGGCATGCCTGAAGTGGGAAAGACAACCATTAAGAAAGTAATTTTTGATGGAGAAGATCCAAATAAATTAATTTTGTTTCCTCTTGAAGCTTCTTTAAGAATTGATTATTCTGTACATGAATTTATGGGTTCTAAAATTGTTTTAATAGATACACCAGGACAATCCTTATCAGATTTATTAGAAAACAAAGAAAAGCAAAGAAGGGCTTTTGAAAATACTAATGCGATAATCTATATTTTCGATTATCCGACTTACATACAAAATTCTGAAGAGATAATTAATAATATTAGAAACCTTTATAACATAAATAGAAAACATGAATTCGGGGCTAAAATCATATTATTTTTACACAAAGTTGATCTCATTATAGCTAAGAAAATTGGGTTTAAACTTGCTATTGTCAAAAAACAAATTAATAAATTGTTAAGTCTGCCTGAGGATTTACCTATTCATTTCACTAGTTTACATCCTAACTTAATATATACAATTTATAACGCTTTATCTGACACAATCGGGATTTTTTCTGAAGAAATCTCGAATTTAAAGAATATAATTAGTAATTTTGTCAAGGATTTATCTAAGACAATTATTTTGGTATCCAACAAGCAAGATACCTTAATAATTCAAATATTATCTGATGATTTTGATACTTCAATTTTATTTTCTCTTTACGAAAATATTTATAAATCACGCAAATCACCCGATGATCTCTTAGCTAAGAGTAGTTTAGCAATGTTAGATTCCAAGATATTGCATGTTGTGAAAGCAAATATCTCAACATCTAATATAAATTTTAAAAACATCATAATATTATCTGAAACGTTAAAAATAAATGAACTAGAGATACTAATTGAAGAAATCAAAGAAAAGATAAGTTAATTCAGAGCTTATAGATATGTTGCGACAAGTTTATATACTTCTTAATGATGAGCTTTTATATCAAAAAAGTTATGCAAAGGGTATTGATGCATCGTTTTTTACTAAAGTATATTCAAAAGTTAAAAAAGACGCATTTTCTATAAAAGGGTGTGAAATTGGTCTTTTTGAGTTTTTTGAAAGTAGAATTTCATATATAATTGATAAAGACCTAAAATTAATCTTTCTTCTTATTATTGGATTCTCAGATGATTTTGAGAGTATTAAACCACATCTAATTGGCTTAAAGAAAAGATTTCTGAGTACTTTTAGTCAGAATATTAGAAATAAGAATATCTCCATTGAAACTGAAGAAATCGATCCTATTATTGATGCAATTCAGAGGAAGTTCAAAGCAAAAATCTCTATTGTGGGGAGTTCAGGAGTAGGGAAAACAACAATTAATAGTTTAATTAAAGCAGAGGAAGTTCCTGTTGAGCATATTCCCACTATAACTGGGAAAGTTGCAACAGTTAAACTTGAAGAAACAAATCTTTATTTATGGGATTTTGCTGGTCAAGATGATTATGATTATCTTTGGGAAAACTTCATGAAAGGTAGTGATGTTATTCTTGTAATGACAGATTCTAGTCCAGATAATATAGATAAGAGTAAAAAATTTATAGATATTGCCAGTAAGGTAGCGCCTTATTCACGTATAGCAATTATTGCAAACAAACAAGACCTCCCTAATAGAATGAAAATAGAGGATATCGAAAAAAGAATGGGTCAAAAAACTTATGCTATGATTGGAATAGATCCAAGTAATAGAGTTAAAATCATTAGGATAATTGCAGATCTTTTAAATATTAATCCCCATATATCGCCACTATTAAAACCAATGCTTGAAAGAGAACTTTTGATACATAAAGCTCAGAATGCATTAGATCAAGGAAACCTCAAAGATGCAGTACAATTTTTTGATAAAACTAGTAAAGTATGTTACGAAATTGGAGATCAAGGACAAGCCATTGAATTTAAAAGTAAAGCTGATAAGTTATGTATTTTTGTAAATTAGTTCTATATCCATTTTCATTAATTTCTTTTATTATAAATCTTATTTGAATTAAAAATGAAGCTCTAAATGGAAATCTATTGTTTTACTCAAGTTTAAATATATCAATTTTTATTTGATTATAAAATAGTACTTAATTTTCTTATTAAAAAATATAATTATAGATATAAATGTAGAACTATGATAACTAAACGTGTAGCCTTGGTTGGTAAACCAGAAGTTGGGAAAACTACAATTAAGAAAGTAGTATTTGAGGGAGAAGATCCTAATGAATTAGTTCTTTTCCCTCTCGAGGCAACAATTAGTATTAACTTTTCTGTGCATGAATTTATGGATATGAAAATAAGTTTATTAGATACTCCTGGTCAATCCTTGCCTCTCCTATTACAGGATGAAGAAAAGCAAATTACTTCATTTGAAAATACTGGTGCAATAATTTATATTTTTGATTATCCAACTTGGATTACTGATTCTCAAGACATTATTGATGACATTCAAACTCTCTACAAAATTAATAAGAAACTTGGTTTTGGATCGAAAATCGTATTGTTCTTACATAAAGTTGATCTTTTAATAGATAAGAAGATTGGAAGTAGACTTGATCTTATTGGAAAACAAATAACTACTCAATTAGATCTGCCTGACAAATTTCCTATTTATTTCACCAGTTTACATCCAAATTTAATCTACACCATCTATAATGCGATTTCAGATACATTTAGTAATTTTTCAGAAGAATCTGCAAAATTGAAAAATCTATCACAGGAAATCATAAAAGAGTCATCTAAAACAATTTGTTTTGTTTTGAATAGAGATGATAACCTAATTATTCAGGCTTCTAGTCCAGATTTTGATACGAGTACTCTTTATTATTTATATGAAAAGATTTATCATTCTAGTAAAACTACAGAGCAATCTCTTTTTAACAGTAAGTTTATAAACGCAGGATCTAAATTATTATATGCAGTAGTTGAGGATATTGGTAACTTTCATTCTAACTTTAAAAATCTACTATTATTCTCCGAAACAATGAAAGAAAACGAGTTGAATATATTAATCGATGAAATAAAGAAAAAACTTGAACAAATATACAACTAATTGAATATTAATTGAGAAATGAGATATGCTACGACAAATCTATATAATTTTAAATGATAGAATAATATATCAAAGAAATTATGCTAAAGGTTTAGATAAAGCACTTTTTTCAAATGTCCTATTAAATATTAAGAAATCTGCTTTTGGTAAGTTTGCCGAAGAAACAGCGTCATATGAATTTTTTACATTTAAACTTTCATATATTGCAGAGAAGAGTTTGAATTTAATAGTACTCTTCGTTACTGGCTTAGGGGATGATTTTAAGAATATCAAACCTCAATTACAGAAATTTAAAAAACAAATCATTGATATTTTTGGTGATAGTTTAACTTCCGATAACCCAACAATCGTATCCGATGCTCTTGATCCCATAACTGATACAATCCATAGAAATTTAAAACCTAAAATATCTATTGTTGGTTTCTCTGGAGTAGGAAAAACTACTACCACTAAACTTATAAAATCAGAAGAAATCCCCATGCAGCATATTCCTACTATCACAGGAGAGGTTGCAACAATAAAAATCGGAAAATTACACTTTTTTTTATGGGATTTTGCAGGTCAAGATCAATTTGATTTTCTTTGGGAGAAGTTCATCAAGGGAAGCGATGCTGTACTCTTGATGACGGATTCAACCTTAGAAAACCTTGAAAAAAGCAAATATTTCTTCGAGTTAGTCAATAGAGTAATTCCATACGCTCGTTTAGCAGTTATTGCAAATAAACAAGATCTCCCAGAAGCAATGAAGATTGAAGATATTGAAAGAATAATGGGAACTAAAACTTATTCTATGATTGCTATTGACCCTAATAACCGACCAAAAATGATTCGTATTATAGCCGACCTTTTAGATATGGATACAAAAGTGTCTCCATTACTTAAACCTATTTTTGAAAGAGATTTATTAATGGATAAAGCACAAATTGCTTTAGAACAAGGAGAATTTGGTCAAGTTGTGGAAATATTTCAACAGATAAGTAATATTTGCTTAGAACTTGGAGATGATTCTCTTTCAATAGAACTCCAAGAAAAGGCAGATAAAATAAAAAGTATGTTAAGATAGTTACCAGGTTCTAGTTATATTTTGGAGAAATGCCAACACTTCATCCTTACCGATAGGTATAATATCTGATCGAAAAATAATCTGATTTTCTTTATATGGGATTATAAACTTCATTTCTATAGATTCTTTTTTTTCCAAAGCTTTTTCTATATTCATTATAGTTTCTTTAGCAATTTGTTTTGGTAAGATATCATAAACACTTTTTCCGATGAAATTATCAGAAGAATTAACGATCTCAAATGTTTTCTCAATTTTCTTGTCTAATTGAACATCGACAAAAATACCTTCTAAATTTATTCGAAAAATTGAAAATGGAATATGTTTAATAAGAATTGAACTTTTAGCTTTATTCTGTATTAGTTCTTCTTGATTTTTGAGTTTATCTATTGCTGTTCCTATCTCCAAAGCAATTGAAATAATTAATTCCATTTCATCAGGAGAAATCTTTTGTTTATCACTTAAAATCATATTTATTGATCCAATAATCTCAAACTTTGAAAATAAAGGGATTACCGCTCCAGAAATTGAGTTTTCTCCCTTAAAAAACTGTTTTGTAACTTTCGGAAAATTGTCATTAAAGAGTGCTACTCCTTGCGAATAAACAATCTCAAACGGACTTTCATTTATATTTATCTCCTTGTTGTTTTCAAAGAAGAATGCTGGGAGTCCTTTATGAGCTTTGATTGATGCTAAATTTGTTATTTTATCTACTAAATAAATACAACACCCTTGGATATTTAGAAAGGCAATAATTGATACTAATGTTTTATCAAGCAGATCAAATAAATTAGTTGCTTGATTTGCAATACTGATAAAATTATTTAGTGTATCAATTTTTTTAGCATGTCCCTTGAGCTTTTCCTCAATTGAATAAACATCAGTAAAATCATGAAATAAATATTGAATATAATAATCATCTCCTAATTTTATCTCATTTACACTAACTTCGAGATATAAGTAAGTACCAGTAGATTCCTTTTTTCTTAATATTATTGGAGGGGGCTGATTTATTAAATGTTTAATCATATTAGGATCGACGAGACCTTCATCGAACAGATCAAGTTGTAATGCCTTAAGTCCAATTATTTCATCTTTTGTTTTTTCCACCAATTTTTCAGCCTCTAAATTTACATCGATAATTACTCCAGTATTACGATTTACAATGAATATTGCATCTCTAGCTGCCTGAAATAAAGCCTGATATCGATGTTCGGCCATTTCAAGAGTTTTTATCACAGGTTTAATTGATTCATAATATGAGAAAAAGAAATTCTGAATTTCTTTTAATTTATTGATATCCGCTTTATGGTCTTTAGGTTCATAATCGAATGCTAGATAAGCATCATCAAGGTTGATAAGATAATTAGCAAAACCTTGAAGAAGTTTATTAGCCAGCATTAAACTTATCTGACTCTTAATATCTGTTAATATTGTAACAAGAAAACTCTCATATCCTCCTCTAGCAAACCTATTTGGCTGTTTAAAGAATAAGTTAGCAGTTTTAATTTCTTTGAAGATATGAATAAATACACCTTTAGTTGGGAGTTCTATTAATGATGGAATATCTTGAATAATCTCATCTTTTAATGATTCTGGAGCTTTCAGAAAAATACTTGGTCCATAAAGTGGATCGAAACGTATAAGCAGTAATCCAATCAAGATATTTCATGTGTTCTTTGTTATAATTACGAATTTTTAATAATAATAGAATTATAAAAATTTATTGTTATACAATCGTTTTTTAACAATAAATAGAAGAAATTAATCTCAATAAATTTTAAAGTCAAATGAAATGATAAAATAATCTTATTATAAATTTTAGCTTAATTTAATCATAACTCCTACTTAAGACAATTGTTATCAATTTATATTTTTATAGAGAAATATTCTAAAGGGATTAATTTTTTTTCATTATCATGGAGGATTTAAATACTTATTTACAACCAACAGAATTTCTTGATTTTAATAAAAATAGTGTAAGTAGAAAAGCTTTTGAAATTACAGATGGATTAACGACCGATAAAGAAAAGGCTATTGCCCTATTTTATTGGGTTAGAGATAAAATCAAGTATAACATGTATACATATGATCCAAGTAATAAATCAAATCTTAAAGCTTCTGTAACATTACATAGAGGTAATGGATTTTGTATGTCGAAAGCTCTCTTATTATCAACATTTGCCAGAGCAGTTGGTATTCCTGCTAGAATTCATATGGTCGATATTATTAATCACAAAATTCCTAATTGGATTGAGGAATTAATGGGAACTAAAACATTTCATTGTCATGGATATAGTGAATTATATATAGATGGAAAATGGAGTAAATTAACTCCCGTCTTTGATAAAAAAACAGCAATTAAAGCAGGGTATGAACCATTAGTAGAATATGATGGAAAAAATGATGCTCTTTTGGCTCAATATGATAAAGAGGGGAATTTATTCGTAGAGTATACTGAAGATTATGGAATTTTCACTGATATACCATTAGAAAAAATCAGAGATATCTTCGCAAAAAACTATAGGAAATTTCGTGATAAAAAAAAGTTACAAAAACTTATAAAATTAAAAAGAGGAAAATAATTCACATTTTAGAAATAATACTTACTTAATCCTAGATCTTTTAAATAAATTTTATATTTTCCTAATTTTCCCCCATAATTTCCGGTAGAAACTTTGATTAAGCCCTCTATATTTATTATCCCTTCGATAACTCGTAACATAGTCTTCTTAATTGTTTCAAGGTTTAAGGCGTTAAACACAATTTCAGGTATCGAATATACGCCGTCTGGTACCTTGAATTCTTCAGATGGTATTTTGCCTCTCAATGTTGGACAATATGGATGATTTGTTGTTGGACCAATTTCAGGAAACTTTGTTTCAACTTTAGAACCAGCGGAACATACTCCGAAAATATTACATACATTATCTATTTCTGAAATAATCTTAATAGCTTCTCGTCCTACTTTAATTCCAGAGGCTATCGAATCACAGAATAACCATAGATTTCCCCCCATTACTCCTTTCGAATAAGAAAGTTCTTCTTCTATTAGGAAATCATATCCCATCATAATTGGCACTGAAATCATTTTTCTTTCAAAATTTATTATCACTTCTTCATATGCATCTCCGCAATGTCCGACATTATTCATCATATTAAATTTCATTTCAGTTTCAAAAGGATAATAATCGAAGACAACTGTTGTAGGAACAACTAAAATTCCTTGTCTTATACGTTTTCCTAACTGTTTATATAGTTTAGAAATAGCTTTTTTTCCTGTTCCAGTGACCCATAATTGAACGATTGCTCCTAATCGCCCATCAATGGTCTCTTTCTCTGCTAACCATCTAACAACACCTCCTTCAGCATCTCCAAAGACTGTAGACGGTAAGGCAATAAATGAGTTAACAGCTCTGGTTATAAATTCTGCATCTTGAGCTGTAACCATTATTTGACAACATAATCCCTCAAATGCCTCACAAAAAGCATCTTCTATAAATGCCATATTTCTGATGTATGGATTATTACTGAAAAGATAAATACTTAATATTATCCTATTTACTTATTAAGTCTAAAAAATTTAATAATTTACTAAAATAAATTTATCAGAGAATTAATAAAATGCCAAGAGCAATAATACTATATGAAATTGATCCCTCATTTGGTCCTAATATTATCGCAGAATATTATTTAAAACAAAAAGAAAAAATTTCTCCTGCTATTTTAAAAGAATTTTCAGATAAACATATTTCAAAAGAACTATTTGAAGCAACAATCTTTAAGGAAGATAATCGTTATTTTTCAAAAAAAATTAAAACTGAATCTCTACAAAAAGAAAATCTCTATATTAGCTTTATACTACAAGAAGGGGAAGATATTGTCTCTTTAAAAAGTATATTTGAAAACATAGAGAAAAAAATAGTTCAAAATTATACTGATGATAAAAATAAGATGAATAAAATTTTACAAGATGCATTAAATTCAGTATTAAGTCTCTTACAGAAATTACAAGAACCAAAAATCATAAAGGAAACTATTAATGAGAGAACTAAGAAAATGCTTGATGATGGTAAACTAACAGAAGCACGAGACTTGATAGATCTAGGAGAAGACGTTCCTGAAAAATTAGCAGCTGAAGTAAAATTAGCAGAGCAATTTCTAATTGATGCCTTTTATCGAAAAGCTAAAAAAAGTTATTTAAAAGCAGCAGATTTAGCTGAAATCATACAAGAAGATGAAATTGCATCATTTTTAAGAAATAAGGGGGAACAGGTTGGATTATTCCCTGATTTATTAAAAGAACGCGTAACTCTAAATAAGCAATTAGAAAAAATTTTCAATGATATAGATATATCTCAGATTTATTTATATAATAATCTTATCGAACCTATAGATAAATTAATTGAGATAGCACACTCATTTGAAGATCAAGAATTTATAGAAAACTTAACAAAACTAAAACAAATTTCTCAGAGAGCTTTTCGATTAGCAAAAGAACTGCATGAATCAGATGAAAAAATAGGAGAAATTTTAAAAAAATTTTAGTTTATTTAATTTATTTAGATGTGTCCTCATCAGATGGAGGATTTTCTTCTGGAAGTGGTTGATATTCTCCAATATCCTTAAAAATTATTTTACAAATATCCCAACCCTCTTTTGTTGGATATTTTAATGCATTCTCAATTAGTTTTTCTCCAACTTCATTATCTAGTTCTACTTTATGGATATTTGGATTGTCTTTGAGTATCATTTCATATTTAGCCCCTCCAGTTCCCATAGGTACGATTAGAAGACCTGAATCGATTGCTTTTTCTGTAATAGCATCTTTTAATCTCTTAGCAGCATAATATCCTGCAACTCCTGCACTTCTATCAAAAGTTTTAATAGATGGTATTTCTAATCCCCATTTCCTACCTTCAGCTTCAATAGCAGCAGCTAAAGTTTGTGATTTTTTTCCAAGCTTGAATTTAAACTCCATCTGTGTTTTGAATTTCTTTCCTTTTTGTTCTCCAACCATATCTATACATTTTAAAGTAGCACCTGCGACTGATTGTGGATTTACATCAATTGAATATTCTTCTTCTGCTAAAATATCCTCAATTGTCTTTTTAATAACCTCTCTTGGTTTGGAAAAATCAACAATCTCTTCTTCAGCTTCTACTTTAGGTGTTGCTGTGGCTACCATCTCAACACCAACTTCTAATAATTGTTCAACAGTCATTTCCTCCATAACTACTTTATCAATGAATCTTCTGCAAAGTTTAATTGAATTTCTTGGATTGCCTTGAGTTTTCTCAAATATTAATTCAATTAATTTTTCATTTAATGGAAATAATGGATATAAGGGGGGATTCAAATTATTATCTTCCCAGAAGGTTTCCATAGATTTTGAAAAAAAGATCTTTAGGTCATTCAGGCTAAATGGTCTTAATTCCTGCTCAGGCTCCATTCGAGATCTTAATGGAGCGTCAGCAATCTCTATAATTCTAGGCCAAATTTCTTTGAGTACAGCAATAGTAATTACTAATCCTTTTACTTCATTATAGAGTCTCTTCAAAATTTCAAGAAACTTTCTTTCAGCAGATTCTCCAAACATTCTAAACGGAGATTCCAGTTCGTCAAAATAAAGTATAAGCACTTTATCTAAATTTTCTGTTACAATTTTAATCAAAGCAAGGCACACATCATCATCTTCGACAACAGAATTTATTCCTAATTCATTTAGCTCCTCATCTTCTAAATCTTCACCAAGGAGCCATCTTTCAGCAAGGGCTTTCTTATTTTTATCTAATTGATATGTAACTAAAGCTTTAACACAATCGGCAAATACACCAGGGAATTCCCTTATCCCTTTCTGGATTACTTCATCAATCTTCGGTTTTTGGAAAACTCCTTTTTTAATTCCGCCCCATTTTCTCATTAACTTTTCAGAGACTACATCTAATAAGCCAGCACCAAGCTCTTCTATAATACAGGTATATACATGAAGTAAAACACGTATACTCGCAGGAGGACTTGGAACATATACAATAGTCCAATCGACTGAAGTTGCTACTCTACCAGCATCAAGTTCTTCCAATTCGTTAGTACTCTCTAACTTTTTTTTGTTTTCACGCTCTTTATCTTTAAAAGAATGATAAGCATGCGTTTTACCTGTACCTGCTGAACCCAATATTGGAATTAATCTTGAGCTTCGATCCCGATATGTTTGTTGCACAAGTCTATAAACTTCGCGATCAATATGACTTCTAGGACGTGCAATATCGACTTTATCGGGAATATCTCCTCTTGATGCGAATTTTGAGAAAGGTAATATTGGTGCTTCCCTTAATACATCTAAATACATCTCTTTATCATCATCAGAAAGTTCAGAATATATTTTAATCTCCTCTCCAGTTTTTATTTTTTGATAAATAAGTTTTTATGTGGAATAGATTTATTAATCCAAACATTTTTTTCTAGAATATAAGCTAATTAGTTTTTAGCTATTATAATATTTAATTAAAAATATTGCCTATTAAATTTATTTGATAATGGAAGATTCATTTCCATTTAAAGAGGAATATGCATGCCAAAAAAAAATAAGGACGAAGAAGAAGATGACGAGGAAGATAAAAAGGATCCATTTGACTTTTATAAGTTTTTTGAGGATCCTAAAAAGTTTTTTAGTGATCCAAATAAATTCCTCCTAGATCCTAATAAAATGTTTCAATCCAAGCAGTTTCGAGATATGTTTAAGAATCTATTTCAAAAAATCATGAAAAATTTACCCCCTGAATTTCAAAATCTTTCTCCTGAGGAGATTATGAAGGAATTTACAAAAAATAAGTCTAAGTTTGGTTTTCCGATAATGTATGGATTCAATATTAATCTTGGTCCTGATGGTCCAACTATAGATTCATTTGGTAATGTTAAACCAAAACCATATTCTGGAGAACCAGAAGTTAAAAAAGTTAGAGAACCATTAACTGAAGTAAATGAACAAGAGGATAAAATAATAATAATTTGCGAAATGCCTGGAGTTACACGGGAAGAGATTGAGATAAAAGCTACAACAAGATCTTTAACAATTTCCACGGAATCTAAGGATAAAGGACGTAATTATTATAAAGAAATTGATTTACCGTCCCCCATCAATTCAGATTATGCGCGGGCTCGATATACTAATGGAATTTTGGAAGTAAAATTGAAAAAAATTGATGAAAAACAAACTAATATTAAGATTGATTAAAATATCTTTAAATAATCAAATTAATCATATTCATTAGTAAACATACTTATTTAAAGATCAAAATCTAATTTTTGTTTTTTCTACAATAACTATATTAATTTCTTCAACGAATTAAATTTTAATTAATTTAAATTTTTGAAAAAAATGAGAGAAAAAGAAGACTTTTTATCTAATAAGGCTTTAATGATAATTGGAATTATATGGTTAATTATATTAGTATTTAGTTTGATTTCTTTAATCCCTGAAGTAAACGAAGCTTTTTATAGCGATAATTCTACAATTAGGGCTATATTCAGTGCTATTACTTATCTTGGCGAACCTATTGTTTTTGTAGTGATCATTTCAATGTTATACATAGCTTATGATAAGAAATTTGCGAAGAATTTAACTTTAAGTCTATTAATATCATATTATTTAAATGGAATAATAAAGGAAATTTTTAAAGATACCAGACCTGAAACTAATTTAGACCCAACGGAAGAGTTGGGTGTTATTGAAGCATCTTATGGATTTCCGTCTGCTCACACTCAAAATGCGGTTGCATTTTGGGGATATTGTTCTTATGAATTTAAGGATAGAAATAAGTATCATGATATTTCAATTATTCCTGTTATTTTTTCTGTTATCATTTTTCTTGTCTCAATTTCACGGATAATAATCGGGACACATGATTTACAGGATATTATCGGAGGCTTACTGATGGGTATAGGTTTCTTATTAGTATTCATCTATTTAGAACCAACTATGACTTCACAGTTTAATAAACTTAGCTTTAATGGGAAAATTGTGTTAATAGTACTTTTTTCTTTGGCATTTCTCCTAATAGGAACGTTATTATTTCCTAGAGCATATGTACAGTTAGCAGAGGATAATATTCCCCCTGATTATCCAGATGCAGGAGCTTTTAGCTTAGTTGGAGGTGTTATATTAGGTTTCGGTATTGGATATCTGCTAGAACAGAAGTATGTGAAATACAATCCTTCAGAACTTACAAATAAAAAGAAAATAATTAACTTAATAGTTAGTTTAGTTATTGTCTTTATCGTGTTTTTACCATTTGAATATCTAATAAAGATTGATAGTGCTTTTTATAGATTCTTTAAATACGGACTAACAGCTTTCATAGTAGCTTTTGTCTGTCCATTGATATGTACAAAAATTAATTCGAAATCAAAATAAATATCCAATTTTTTTTAAGTCATTTTATATAAAAGCCTAAATCCTAATTTAATGCTACTTCTATTGTTCTTCTAGCGATTTCTTTAACTAGAATACGATTTATTAAAATTTTATCGCTATCCTTTATCTGATTATGGGGCGTTACAATTTGATTTATATAGATATCATCCCTAATCGGATGAGGCATAACTTCCTCCAGAATCATATTAATTTTGTGAAAAATTTGTTAAATATAAAATTTCCTATTTTTCATATGACAAATAGGAATTTTGATTTTTTAATGATAAATTTCTTAATTTCAGAAGAATGGAACTTAATTCTACTTTTTAGAATAAGCGTAGATATGATTCAACTTTCTTTTTTCCTTCCATATTTTTAATAGATTCTAAGATTCTTTTTGATAATTCCTTTTTTTTTTTAAAATATATTTCCATTATCTCTTCTAAAGGTTTTTTAGGATATCTTTCCAATAAAGCAATATCTCTCTTTGGACACCCATTGCGACGCATACAACAATAGGAAAGTGAACCAAAGCATACTTTTTCGGAATCCCAATTATTTTCTTTTGAGAATTCTTCTTTAACTCTTAGAAATTCTTCAGAACTCAATCCAAGCTCTTTTAATACTTCATCTCTTTTACATTTAAAACCAAATGTCAATGAATACCCCGGTTTGCAGCAAAAGGTTAAAGCACGATAGTCTCCTCCCATACATAAAGGTACTGGTGCATTTTCTTCCCATCCTGGTAAGTGTCTGATTTTATCTTCTTCTAACTTCAATATTGGCCAATAAGTTCTGATATTAATTAAGAATTAACATGATAATTATAAGAGGGCTCGGTACGGGAATTGTT
The DNA here is from genome assembly GCA_048885285.1 of Candidatus Odinarchaeota archaeon. Taxonomy (GTDB): domain Archaea; phylum Asgardarchaeota; class Lokiarchaeia; order Sigyniarchaeales; family SOKP01; genus Loki-b32. The sequence goes on along the minus strand of JBHLQA010000007.1, from coordinate 127 downwards.
CCGAAAAGAATAAATCTCTTTTCGTTTGAACCCGTCTCTAGGGATTCACAGTAGGAATTTTAGTATAGAATACTAAAATAGTCCCCAATACTAACCACTATACAAACCGAGCCACATTTTTTAAAAT
>JBHLQA010000006.1:0-21790 GCA_048885285.1 Candidatus Odinarchaeota archaeon | reverse complement strand
ATAGCATCTGTATCTTGAAATAACATAATTATACTCCTAATTATGATTTTTTAATAGTTTTATTATTTAAATATTTTGTAATTAAAATTACACTTCCTCTCATTTAAATATTAACATAACAATTTATAATGAAGATATAATAGGATTTAAGAATAGAAACATTTAATTAAAAAGAAATTACTTCCAAAATATTTTAATTTATTTAGAGTCCCTCTGAAAGTAAGAAAAAGTGAAATGCAAATCCTAGGAATATTGAGCTTATTACTATACTAATTATTGAAAGTCGAATAGATACTTCTCTTCCATATTTAGTGTATAGTACTAAAATTGCTAAAGATATTAGACCTATAATTAGAAATATCCATGCAAGAACCCATAGTGATAAAGAAGGAATAGCAACCATATCAAATTATAATAATTTTTTTGTGTTCTGTATCTTTAGATATATTTTATATTTTTTTAATTTTATTAATAAATAAAATTTAAAATTATAATCTTTTGATATTTAATAAAGAGAACAAGAATTAAATAAAAAGAAAAATAAACAAAGAAAAAAGATGCATTTTTTAAAATTTATTGTTAATACTCCAATATTAGATGATCCCGCACAAAAGCATAAAAATATACACCGTCATTTTTACAGATATTCTAAAGGTGATTTTATTGGGCCAGCGTTGAAAATTTCCCAAACCAAGACAAAATTAACTCTTAAAGGGAGCCACGAATATGAGGATTTAATTTTAGAGATAGTTACAAATGGAATTTCAAGCCCTAAAGAAGCTTTTGAAATTAAAGGTAAACTAATCTCAGGTTCAGATATTAGTGAAATAATTAATGAATTAGGATTTAATTGGAATCTTAAAAAATCAACTGGGCAGACGAAAAATTATAATGTGGACATAATAGATAAGAGTAATAAGAACATATTATTAGAAAGTATTGAAGCCTTCCGTGAAAGTAGTTATTTCTTAATATCATTTAATATAAATCCGAATTGTAAGGTTACTACCAAAAAAAAGATACCTCAACCTTCTAAAAAGAAGGTAGAAGAAGATGATGTAAATAAAAGGATTCAATTTTGTACGGGATACATTAATAACACTGAAAAAAATTATAATTACATAATAGAGAACGCATTATCAGATTTTCAATCAGAACTTCCTACAAAGTGGAAATCTCTAACCATTTTTAATAATTATAAAATTTCTGAAATTAAACTGCCGAAAAATATAAATAATTCAATATTATTACGGGTATTGGCAATTAGAAAAGGCAAATTAATTAGAACTCTTAATATAGATGGTGAGATTATAGAAAAACAGTATTCTATAGTAGTATAAGGAATAAATTTTTTTTTAAATCTATAAATTTCAAAAAAATTTAATTTTTATAAAAAATAATTATATTTCATACAAATATTAACTTTTAAGTGAGGCAAAGTCATATTACCGAATTAAATCCCTTCTTAGAATCTTTTCTATATATTATTGGGGGCGAGATTGCAATTTATGTTGGAATTGAACTTATGAAATCTGAATCTGAAGATATAACTGATGAGGATATAACTGAAAACATAAAAGAAAGCATTGAAGGTACTGAAATTGATTTTGAGCCTGATGATTCTGAAATATTAAAATTAAATACGGTGCGTAAAACACTTTATAAATTATACTCTGAGAAGTTGGCACAATTTAGACGTATAAGAGATAAATCAACGGGATGGTTTATATATTATTGGTGGCATGAATTTGACTTACTTGAAGAAATTCTTCTAGAAAAAAAGAGTTTAATTGAAATTAAATTACGAGATAGATTGCAATTTGAACAGAATAATTATTTTTTTATATGTAAAAATTGTCAGGAATCAATTATTAAATACAATTTTGACGAAGCATTTGAACTTAATTTCAGATGTCCTAGTTGTGGAAGTCCTCTTGAAGCTCAAGATAACCAAGATATAATTAAATTCTTAAGGAACAAAATAGCCTTGGTTCAAAATGTTAAAATATCAATTGATTAAAATCCTAATTGAGAACTAGCTTATATTTCGATTATTTCAAATTTTTTCAATTTTTGAATAATCAAAATACTTTTACAAGAGAGAAATGATAAATACAAAGAGAGTTAGAATTGGAACTTGTACAAAAGATTGCTATAGCTCATGTGTATTTAAAGGAATTTGGGATGATGAGGCTTTAGAGCATAAATTGCAATCAACTCATCCTTTAAAAGAACATCCGTTTACAAATGGGTTTTTTTGTCCAAAATATAGGAATAGGGAAAATTTATTATATCATCCAAAAAGAGTGAAAACTCCATTAATTCGGAAAGGGGAAAAACCTGAAAATAATTTTGAGAAAACTAATTTAGAGAAAATATACGAAATTATTTCAGATAAAATAAGTGATATTCAAGAAAAAGGTGAATCTTCCTCTATTTTAGGGGCTTTTTATGCTGGAAATAGTGGTCTTATATCTCAATATGCTCCATTAAGATTTTTCAGGAAAATTGGAGCTACAATAACAAATGGTGGAATCTGTAACGAAGGAGGTTGTGCTGGGTTAACAGAATTATTTGGTACTTATTCTACTACAAATCCATTTCAACTTATAAATCCCTCTACAAGATTAATAGTTATTTGGGGTAGTAATCTTTCAGAAACTAATAACCATGCATATTTCTTAGTAAAGCAAGCTTTGAAAAGAGGGACAAAGTTAGTGGTAATTGATTCAAGACGCACAGTAATAGCTAAAAAGGCTGATCTTTTTTTACATATCTTCCCTGGTACTGATCATTTCTTAGTTAAAATAATTCTTAATGAATTAGTTGCTAATAATATATATGATGAAGAATTTTTGAAAAGTTATGTTGATTCTTATTTATCCCTTTTTTCAGAAGTGGCAAAAATCGAGAAAGAGAAACTTTTGGAGCAAATTGGAATTAAGAATCAAATGGTTCAAAATTTTATTAATTTTTTAATTAAATTCAAACACCATACTCTGTTTGATATTGGGTATGGAGTTCAGAAAAATTTCTATGGAGGTAGAATAGTGAAATGCATTTCATTAGTTCAAATTTTGCTAGGAAATTTAGGAAAAGCTGGTACAGGTTTAATTTATTCTCAGAGCGATTTTTTAAAGCCACTTCTTAAACCTCTTCAAGATTATATAACTAATATTAAAGAAAGACCAAAAATAAATGAGATTCCTATAATAGAACTGAGTTCTGCTTTATTATCTAAGAATTATAGGATGCTTTTTATATACAATTTCAACCCCGCAAGTTCACTTCCTAATCAGAACTTATTAAGAAAATCATTAGTGAATAAAGATTTATTTATAATTGTTTTAGATATGTTCTTAAATGAAACTACAAAATATGCAGATATTGTTATTCCAGCAAAATTTGATTTAGAGACAAATGATATAATATCCCCTTTTTATATACCAAGTCTGTCAATAAATATAGGAGGTCCGTGTCCATATCAAGAATGTATATCTAATTATGAGTTTTTTCAACATTTAGCTTTAAAAATAGGTTATAATGATAATATAATTCAGGAATCACAAGAGACTATTTTTAATAATTGTATAGAAATGTTACCAAAAAATATTCAAGAATCAATAACTAAATTAGGCTATTATTTACTATATAATATGAATTCTATTCCTTTTGATAATTTAGAATTTCCTACTTCTAATAATCGTATTCGAGCCAAGGGTCCTCATTTTAATTTTGGAGATTATGAATATGTGGATAAAGAATCTAAAAAGATAAATGAATTTATACTTATTTCACCTTCACATCTATATTTTTTACATTCTCAATTAGTACAGGCTCATTTTAAATATGTTGATGAATTTAGTAAAATTTTTTTAACCCCAGAAGATATTGAATCATTAGAACTCAATAAAGGTAATAAAGTAATTGTTTCTAATGAGTATTATAGGGGAGTGTATATTTTGGCGGAATCAAATTTATTAAAAAATGGGACAGCATTAATATATTCTGGCTTATCATCTATTTTAGAAGAAAAGACAAATGTAAATCATTTTACCCCAAGTGAACCAGAGGAATTAGGATATTCAGGGGCATTTAATTCTGCTTTAGTGAGAATTACTAAATTTGAATCTAAGTAATCATAGAAAGTTAAAGGTATCATCTATTTCTTTTTCTTAATAAAAGCAATGTCACCAAGAGACGTTCCACCAGATTTTTTCATATATTTACCACGCTCAATATTTCCTTCAATCTCGTCAGCTTTTTTAATGATTTTGATGTTATAAACTTCTTCTATTTTCCTTGCTAATTTAATAGTTGGTTTTACTTTTCCTGCCTCAATTCTTCTAAGTAATGAAGGCTTTTCATTCAATTTCTGGGCGAATTGATCTTGATTAAGTCCTAAAGAATTTCTAACATTTCTTATTTTTTTAGCATAATCTTGAATTATTTCAAAAGCTTCAATATTAGGCTTTTTTATAGTTTGTTGTTTAGCAGAACTTTTCATATCATGGGGAAATGTTTTTTTTGCATATTTGCTTGTAGGAGGCTTTTGAATTTTTATACCATGCTGAGCACAATTATGACAAACTGTAATTTTGGCTCCTTCTAATAGAACTTTTTGTCCTTTACCCCAAATAATACTACCACATACAGGACATTCTTTATCAATTTTATTATATTGAGGTTTTGGCATTGTTCTATCCTAATAAAGAATAATTAAAGATATGCTGTATATTAATAGAATTTGATTGAAAACTCTTATAATTTATGGTTAATTGTCATTATATTTTATAATCTATAAATTTTTTAAAAATTGACATTATTAAGTAATAGTATAGAAGAAACCTTAAATTTAAATGATTAAAAGATTATTAATAAATTAACGTAATTTCTTAAAAATGTAATTAAAAGAAAGAAAAGAAGGGGTGTACTTTTTTTGACTACGACTAAAGAAAAGAAAAAAAAAGAAGAAAGTAAAGATGGAGAATATCTTATTACCTATACTAGGCATTTGGAGAAACGACTCCGTAACTTAGAAACAGAAAAGCAATTATTAGATGCTGAGCGATTGAGATTAGAACAAGAATTACACAGCCTTAGAAATGAAATCGATAGATTAAGAGAACCTCCATTAGTATCTGCAACAATTATAGACTTTCTCGATGAGAAAGGAAGGGCAATTGTAAAAAGTTCTACAGGACCGAGTTTTGTAGTTAATACTAGTAGAAAAGTAAAAAATGAAAAATTAGTGCCAGGTACTAGAGTTGCTTTAAATCAAAGAACATTCGCAATTATGGAAGTTTTGCCTACTAAATTAGATCCCTTTGTTAAAGGAATGGAAGTAATTGATTCAATTCCAGATATATCATATGTTGATGTAGGAGGTTTAGAAGAACAAATGCAGGAGGTAAGAGAAACGGTGGAACTACCATTGAAAAAACCAGATTTATTTAAGAAAATCGGAATTGATCCTCCTAAGGGAGTTTTGTTATTTGGTCCCCCTGGTACAGGAAAAACACTATTAGCGAAGGCTGTAGCTCATGAAACTGAAGCAACATTTATAAGAATTATTGGATCTGAACTAGTTCAAAAGTTTATTGGTGAAGGTGCCCGATTAGTGCGAGAAATATTTAATTTAGCAAAAGAAAAAGCCCCTACCATATTATTTATTGATGAATTAGATGCAATTGGCTCTCAGAGACTAAAGATAGCGACATCTGGAGATAGAGAAGTTCAAAGAACTCTTATGCAATTATTAAGTGAATTAGACGGATTTGAACAAAGAGGAGATGTAAAAATCATTGGTGCAACAAATAGAGTAGATATTTTAGATCCAGCACTATTAAGACCTGGAAGATTTGATCGTATGATTGATTTTCCAATTCCAGATGATCAAGCTCGGGAAGCCATCTTTAAAATTCATTCTAGAAATTTAAATATTGAAGATTCATTAGATTTTAAGCGACTAGTGAATCTCACAGAAGGGGCAACTGGAGCAGATATTAAAGCAATTTGTACAGAAGCAGGAATGTTTGCTATTCGAAAAGATGCTGATATGATTATTAATAAAGATTTTATTGATGCTGTTAATAAAGTAATGAATAAAGTCAAAGATCAATTGGTAGAATCCAGACTTTATTCCTAATAATCATTATCTATAAATTTTTTAAATTTTCTTACGTTTTTTAGATTAAATAACCATTATCATCAATTTTTATATGGAAACTAAATTATTATTAGGATTAAGGCAAATAAAGGCAATTTCAGATTATCAATTCGGTACAATAGTAACAGATATACTTCTGGATAATATAGACCATATAAAATTAGTAAGATCACCAAAAACAAATAAAATTAGATATATTTATCATAAAAATAATCTTTTACTCACCCTTAGATCAACAAATGGTTTTTTTACACTTACTCTATATTCAGCTAAGAAAATAATAACTAACATTAGTCCTCCAAAATTAAGGGTTGTTGTATTGAATGAAATCTCAGAGTATATTATGAATGGAAGAAATGTTTTTTGTAAACATATTGTTGAAATTGATGAAAATTTAAGACCTCTTGATGAAGTTGTTGTAGTAAATCAAAATGATGATTTGTTGGGAATTGGTAAGTTAAAAATTCCTGTTTCTTATGCAAAATCATTCTCAAGAGGTATAGCAGTGCATATCAGAAAAGGAATCAATAAATCAAAAATTTAAATTTCAAATTATTATATATTCTAACAAATACATAGAATTAAAAGTGAAGGAAATTGGTAAAACTACCAAAAGAAATGCAAAATAAGGCTAAGAATAAGCCTAAACGCCCTCAACCTTCAGTTAAACGAGATGGACAGCAATTTGGTTCAAGACAAATGCGAAGAAGAATGGCACAACAAGGTATTGATATGGAACCCGTTGATGCCACTAGGGTTATTATAGAAGGCCCTGAAAAAACGATTATTATCGATCAACCAGAAATTTTTCTTATGAAGCAAGCAGGGCAGGAAATATATCAAGTAATTGGTCAAGCAGAAGAAGTATCTCCAGATACCCTTACTATCGAGAGCACAGAAGAAGCGATAGATCTTCCATCTGAAGAAGATTCTGAAATTAAAGTAACGATAACAGAAAATGATATAATGCTTGTAGCTACACAAGCAAATGTGGATAAAAAAGAAGCAGAATCTGTTTTACAAGATTGTAATGGAGATATCGCAAAAGCAATTTTATTTTTAAAGAATAGACCGTAAGATATAACCAAAGAATAAATAATAAAGATTAAGAATTATAAAGTTTTTAATATTCAAAAAGCAAATAGTTATATTTTTTATGTCAAAAATAAAAAAAAAACGTATTGATAGAGTTTCGCAAATTTCAGAATTGGATATTAAATTTCAAAAGATCATTCAGTTTTCTGGCTGGTTTTTCTTATTATTACTAGGGGGATTTATGGGAATTTGGATCCTTTTTGATTATATATTATCATTAATAGAAATAGAATTAACAGCTATGACCTTTGCCTTTATAATCTTTACAGGTACAAATTCAGGAATTAGCTTTGCCTTAGCAGCAAAATTAAAAGAAAATAAAGAAAGGAAACAAAAATTTTTTCAAGATTGGATATTAGGAGAATTTTTGTTCTGTTTATTTGCTATTTTTGCTGTTGCAGTGTATCAATGGTAATAAAAAAATTGAGCATGTTTTTTCAACGAATAGGATTAGTTCTTTATTCATTTTTATAATCGTCTCTAGGAGGGTTGAAAACATCAATCACTTCAGCATCATCTAATATTTCAGCTCCATGTTTTTCATAAGAATCAAAAATATAACTGTCTCCCATTTTTGCGATGAATTCATCATTTTCTGTTATAAATTTAATTCTTCCTTTGATTATATATCCAATTTGATGTTCCTTATGTTTGTGCATTGGTATTACAGCATTTTTTTCAAGTTTAAAATAACATAACATTAAAGAGTCATTATATAGCAAAGTCCTACGAATAACTCCTTTCATGACTTCTATAGGTTGAATATCTTCTTTATTCTTAATATTTTTAGTCAAATTAAAAAGTCACTATTAGATATTTAATTCTAATTTTTTATTTAAATATCCTTAATTTTACATCTTATAAAGTTTTAGTAGTAAAATTTGATCAAAAGTGAGAAAAACTTCGACATTAAAAATTTCCATCGATAATTGCCAAATTAATAAATTAGAAATTGAATTCACTCTAAGGGATTAAGAATTGTATCATTATTCTTCTAGGCAGATTTTAAAAACGTAAGTAAAGTGTTAATAAAATAACTTTAAATTAGAAAAATAAATAAATTTTTATATCAAAAGAGGTAAAATATTAACGATAATAAATGATTAATAAGTTTCTAATGTCAGTTTATGCCACCGACAAAATTATTTAATTGTAACTATTATAATATTTTACTTTTTTAGAATTAATTATTTTAAAGTTGATAAAGGGGTTTTATAAGTTTGGTATTGGTATCAGATTCTCAACCAAAAAAAGAAAATAAACCAGAAGATATAAATCGCAAATATTTAACTAAATTATTACCACAAGTTTTTAGAACAGAAGGTGATGTTGTCCCTTTTGATCTTACTAAAATTGAACAAAGCATAGTAAATGAAACAGGATTAGAGCAGAACTTAGCCGATAAGATTACTGAATTAGTTGTAAGAAGAATTATCTCTTCTGGAATTAGGTTTTTATCAGGTCCTCACATTAGAGAGATTGTGTGCTCAATCTTATCTGAACAACATTTTGAAGAAGAACGCAAATTATACACTAGAATTGGAATGCCTTTAATGGATTATGAGGCAATTTTAGAATATGGAGTAGATGAAAATGCAAACCAAGATATGAATCCTGAAAGTATTCATCATTGGGCTGCAAATAGAATTTCTGATGAATATGCTCTTCTAAGAATATTAGATTCTGAGGAAGCTCATGCTCATTTATTTGGTGATATACATATACATATGCTCCGTTATTTTGATTTAAGGCCTTTCTGTCAAGAATTTGACCCTCGTATGATACTTGAACATGGATTACCACCAGTTGATAGCTGGTCGCATTGTAACAAATCTGGACCGGCAGGAAGTCTAAGGGTAGCAGTTACACATCTTGCAAAATGGCTTGGTATTATACAAGGAGAGTTTTCAGGGGGTTTAGGGTATGATTATATAACTACTTTTCTTGCCCCTTATGCCAGAGGTGTCTCAGATAGAGAAATTGAACAATCAATGCAATGTTTGATTTTTGAAACAAATCAAATTTTTGCTGCTCGTGGGGGGCAAGTACCATTTACTTCAATCTCTTGTACTCCAACAGTTCCAGATGGATTATTTGATATTCCTGCAATTGGAATCCATGGAAAAATTATTGGAAAATATGGAGATTATAAAGAAGAATGTCTCAAACTCTTTGATGCTCTAACGGATGTATATATTCAAGGAGATCATAATGGAAAGCTTTTTGCATTTCCAAAACATGAGATTAAGATTAAAAAAGAATGGTTAAAAGAGTTTGAACCTTCTTATTTAAAATTAATGGAAGAAGTAGCAACAATGGGAACTCCTTACTTCCTTAATATGTGTCCAGACTGGATGCCTGATGAAATTCATAGTCAATGTTGCAGGAAATTTTTAAGCGGTAATCAAATTATAGAGCAATGCATTCTTGATCCTGAAAAAAGGAAAAATGCTAATGTCTGGGAAAACTATGTAACAATTGGTTCATTACAAAGTGTTAGTTTAAACCTTCCTCGTTATGCTTACATGTCTAAAAATGAAGATGATTATTTTACAATATTGGATGAGAAAATTGAGCTTTCTGCTCGAATTCTCAGAAAAAAATGGAATATCATTGAAAAACGCCTTAAAACTGGACATTTACCACTCTGTAGCGGTACAATCAAAGGAAAACCTATCTTTGATCTTAAAGAACAAAATCTCTCAATTGGATTTACAGGATTAAACGAAGCTGTACAAAGTTTAACTGGTTTTGAATTACATGAAAATGATACAGCATATCATTTTGGAAAAAAAATATTAAACTATATGGTCGCTAAGTGCAATACTATGACAGAAAGAGATAGTAAGTACTACTCTCTATGGGAACAGCCTAGTGAATCAACCTCGGGAAGATTAGCACGACTAGATCTTAAACATTTCCCTAAAAAAGCTATAGTTCAGTCATCTGGTAAATCAGCCTATTATACAAATTCTGATCATATTCGCTATGATGCGAATATTCCTTTATCGGAGAGAATCATTAAGCAAGGGGATTTTCATCCTATTGTAAATGGAGGAGTCATTACCCACATTTGGCTTGGAGAACAAAAACCGGATATCGAAGGTTTATGGGAGCTTACAAAAAATATATGTCTTAATACAAATACAGCATATTTTGCATATACAACAGATTTCACTTACTGTACATCATGTCGCCAGATGAGTCGTGGTGGACAATGGACATGCCCTCAATGTCAATCAAGCGATGTTAAGGTATACTCAAGAGTTACAGGTTATTACAGTGAGGTTAATAGATATAATCCTGGAAAAAAAGCAGAATGGAATACAAGAAGGAGATATAATATAGATAATAATTTTGTAAGTTACAGAAAGAAATGAGAAAAATACAAAAATAACTGAGAAAGAGTTATATAAATAAGAGAAAAAATTATTTATCCAAATAAATACAGGTGTTTAAATCACTTTTTATTATTTCTTTGAAATTAATTCAGATGAATCTAGTAGTTATCTTTTTAAAGGAACATTTTTCACGCCAATTCTCTGGTTAAATTCTCCCGACCATTCCACATCAAGATTATATTTTTTAATCACTTCCACTACTTCTTGACCTATCCTAACACCGTCCTCTTCGGTACCTGGTTTGATGGGTTCTGAATTCTCCGTGATATCTATATTTGAAGTTGCTCCATAAGCTAGGTAAAGCATATTACCTTCCATCATGCTTTCCGCGTCTTGGTTATGATAAAAAACATATCCTCTTACAATATTACCCTTGGATTCATGTTCTATCATTTCTTCCCATATTTCACCTGACCCACAATTTAGACAACAGGAAAAGTTTGCTCGGGCAACGATACCCTTCACTTCCAATTCAACAAATATTTCAGTTAGAACCTTGGGAGTAAATATTTCGGTTATTACTTTAGGAATCTTTACGCTATTCTTTACCATTTCCAGAAAATCCCTGAACGAGTTAGCAATTAAAGTTCTATCGGAAATCTTATTATTATAAGAAAGGAAAATCTTTCCCTTATCTCTACCCTTCAAGCTCATAAGAATTAACTCATCATCAGTGGAGGCAATTTCTATAAACTGCTCTTCCTCATCTTTGTAAATTTCACCTTCAGCCAATTGTTTAAAGGAATATAGCCAATCTACAAGATATATTCTTCTTCCCTCTTTAGTTAAAAATTCATCAGTAGGATATTCTCCTCCTTGTTCTAAGAATTTTAAAAAATCTTTGGGAAGATTTTCTTTCTTTATGATGTGATCAGTCATTTAATTTACAACTAATTTTTATTTGAGTTAGATAATATTCTAGGAAACATTAATTATTATAATAAATACATCACTAAAAAAAAGTTTTTCTCATTAATTATTCAAATTTTTCTTAAAAATTATTCAAATAAAAACCAAGGAAACATAAATTCTTCACATTTCCCACCTTAATTTTTCTCAATAATTTTACAAAGCTACAAGAAAATAGAAAAAATAACCGAGAAAACCCAGATTTAATATTTTACAAATCAAAGAAAAAATTATACTAGAAATTAGAAGAGGACATTCTACCTAATGTGTAGTATAGTAATTAAAACATTTTAATTCAGAAATATTTAGGATTTCTAGTTAGTAAAAATCTTCTATTTTACTATTATACAATGTTTTTATCTTTTATTTTGCTTTATTTTTAAAAAATTATTTTATTTTTAATTTCATTGAGATTTAAGAATTGTTATAGTTTAAATTTGAAGTTTTTACCTATTTAAAATACTTTTTTATTTAAAAAACTTTAAAAAGATAAAATAGATAATAAATTTAGAAATTTTCTTAGAAAATGATAATATTTAGGTTAAATTACATATAAAAAGGAGGGATCTATGGCAAAAATAAAAGGTAAATTTATCACATTTGCGGGAGGTCTAATGACTTTATATAAGGATGCCAAGGCTAAAGCTGAAGAGGAATTAGTAAAACAAACTGGAAAAAAATTTAATGAACTTGAACCAGAAGGATGGTATAGTTCTAAAATAATTGACCGTGTTTTAAATTTATACGCTGAAGCTTCTCCAACAGGATTAACCGCAATTGTTACAATGGGTAGAAATGTTTATCCTCTCGTTAATAGAACTGTGGGAATACCCCCTGAGAAGATAAAAACTCCATTAGATGCAATAATGTTTGAAACTGAAAATTTTCTTATGGATCATAAAAGTGATGAAGTTTCTCAAGTTATCCCTAGAAAAATAATAGAAAAAAGTGATCGTCGTATTGTTATAGAAGCGCCTGCACCGGGATATAACCCTCTATTGTATAAAGGCGTATATTTAGGAATCTTAAATATGTTAGGTATAAAAACTGGTAAGGTCGAAATGATTGATAAAGATAAAGCAATATTTGAAATTGCTTGGTAGATAATATAAAAAGTAGCAAGTCTAATCAACTTTATTTATTGTGTACCCAAAATCCAATTAATATTATGTTAGTGGTAGAAACCCGAGGAATATAGAGATAGATTGTTAGCTAGATTTGATTTAAAGCATTTTCGCTAAGAAAACTGTTGTTCAATCATCTGATAAATCTGCTTATTATACAAATTCTGGTCATTTAAGATATGATGCTGAAATTCCATTATCTGTTCGAATTAAGAGACAAGGAGATTTTCACCCGATTGTTAATGGTGGTGTTATTACTCACATTTGGCTCGGAGAGCAAAAACCAGATATTTATGGATTATGGGAATTCACAAAAAACATCTGTCTAAATACAAACACTGCGTATTTCGCATATTCACCAGACTTTACTTACTGCCCTCATTGTAGAAAGATGTTTCGAGGAGGAAGTTTTGCATGTCCCCAATGTCATTCTGAAGATGTAAAAATTTATTCAAGAGTCACAGGATATTATAGTGAAGTAAATCGATATAATCCTGGAAAAAAGGTAGAATGGAAGACAAGAAAGAGGTATAATTATTCTTAAGATGTTGAAACAAAGAATAATTTTTGAGAATAAAGAAAAAATTATTGATAACTACTAACAATCAAAATATTAACTCAGTTTAATCAATTTTCATTATAATCCTCTTTTAAATTAGGAACATTGCGAAATGAAATATTTAATATATCTCTAAACCTTACAGAGGCGAAAGATTCCCAAATTAGTTCATTTAATGAACAAATTGCTCCTCCAAATGATTCACCTATGTTATTTAAATTGTACTCAGAAAAGCAAAAAATGTATAATCCTTATAAATTTGGGATTCGATATTATTATACTATTTTGAAAAACATTTTTACTCATGTATATATCTAAATATCACATCCTTTCTTAAAAACTCTTATTAAGATTAAAATAATTATTTATCTCTTAAATTTTCTCCTCAATTTCTTTATCTAAAGAGTTCTTACCTTTGTAAATGTTAAATAATTCAATCCTACGAGTTTTATAAGGATTCAATAAAACAAATGAATTTTAAAAAAATTAGGGGTACCAACTTGGTTGAGTTGGACAATTATAAAAAGCGTTATTCATGCTTGGTTTAGAACCGCCCCAATTATTATCATTCCAAGATTCTAAATTTTGATCAAAATTAACTGCATTATAGAACATTAAATCTATTAATCGAACAGTATCCATGTTCCATTCGCTAATGTCTTGGTTGAAGGCAGACGCACCCCAAAACATCGCCGTCATGCTTGTAACGTTGGAAACATCCCAACTACCAATGGGTTGATTGAAGGTATACGCATCCCAGAACATTGCCGTCATGCTTGTAACACTGGAAACATCCCAGCTACTAATGTCTTGATCAAAGGTAAACGCACCCCGGAATATTGCCGTCATGCTTGTAACGCTGGAAACATCCCAGCTACTAATGTCTTGATTAAAGGCAGACGCACTCCAGAACATGTAGTTCATATCTGTGACGCTGGAAACATCCCAACTACCAATGGGTTGATTGAAATCAGACGCATCATTGAACATGTAGCTCATACCTGTGACGCTGGAAACATCCCAGCTGCCTATAGGTTGGTTGAAAGTGGATGCATCATGGAACATGTAGCTCATATCTCTAACACTTGAAACATCCCAGCTGCCTATAGGTTGGTTGAAAGAGGATGCATCATTGAACATGTAGATCATATTTGTAACACTGGAAACATCCCAGCTACTAATGTCTTGATTAAAGGCAGACGCCGAACAGAACATTGTCCACATACTTGTAATGCTTGAAACATCCCAGTTACCAATGGGTTGATTGAAATCAGAAGCACCCCTGAACATTGCGTCCATGTGTGTAACGCTTGAAACATCCCAGCTACCAATATCCTGGTTGAAAACAGACGCCCTATCGAACATTCCCCACATATCTATAACACTAGACACGTTCCAGCTACCAATGGGTTGATTGAAATCATAGGCAAAACTGAACATACTGCTCATATCTGTAACACTTGAAACATCCCAGTTACCAATATCCTGGTTGAAGTCAGACGCATAACAGAACATGTAATGCATATCAGTAACGCTTGAAACATCCCAGCTACCAATATTTTGGTTAAAGTCAGACGCAAGCCAGAACATGTTCCTCATATCTGTAACGCTTGATGTGTTCCATTCATTCATTCTTCCTACCTCGATAAGAGAGCTACATTTTGTAAAAGCATATTTCATGCTAGTAGTTCCAGTTAAATCTAATATATCATTAGCAGTAATGTTAAGATTTTCACATCCATAAAAATAAGATCCTGCATTTCCTAACCGTAAATTACCCCATTGCTTAATTTCAAGTAACTTTAATCGATCCCCTCCTTTATTAAAACACCAACCAATACATTTCCCGGAGATATTAAGAGTATAAATACCTTGTGAAGCATAAGAATGAGTTATTTCTGACTGATTCCAAGATGTAATTATATCGGTCATTCCATCACCCCAATCAACTATAAAATTATAACCTCCTTCCGATTCCAACGGCAATTTTATTTCATCCTTCCCGCTTGAACCAGTGCTTGTTTTTGCCGTGTTCCATGTAGATGTAAAGATGCCTGTATATAGAGTTGCAATTAAGAACGTGAATGAAACATGCCCAATAATCCCTGCCGAATCATTTGCCCAAGCATTGATTGTGTTTAGTCCTTCATTAAATGTGATTAAATGTGGTGATGTATAAATAATGTTAATTCCCTCCCAATTATACCAGATCGTATCTATTTCAGTGTCGCATGTAACGTTGATCTCTAACAATTGCGAGGCATTATCATAAATTGTTTTATTGGGGTTGATTATCTTAACTTTTGGAGTCTTTTGAGTTTCTTTTGGCCAGATAAAAACAACAACAACGACAATAGAACTTATGATTATAAGAGATCCCAATAAAATTGATAATAATTTTTTGTTTCTCATGCTATAACTTTTCCCATTGAGGTTTTTAAATATTTTTATACTTTTTTGAAAAAATTTCTTCCTTTGATTTTCATTATCCTTCTCAAGTTAAATATTTTTCAAATTAGTTTAATAGGATTATTCCATAAAAATTCGGTTAAACCAAATTCGACCTGCATTAAATTAAGAATTTGAGAGAAGTTTGGATATACCTTTTCTAATTAACGTCGAGTTATTTGATTTATTGACCTATAATTTATAGGTCTATTTATGTCATTGTAAAATTAGATTTTACAATGATTGAATTATACAAAAGCAATACTATAAAAAAGAAACACATCCTAATTCTTTTTTATTTAATTCTCTCCTCTTCAAAAATTATACATCTAAGGAGGTTAATTTTAATCTTCAGCTTAAGGAAAAAACGCTTGTAATTGACTAAATTCGTTTTAATGGGATAAGGTGGTAAAAAAATAAAATAAAGATTACCAGTACAAACGAGCTATAGGAGCGTCCCTCTCTTCGGGAGTTAAATCTCTTTCGTAAAAATCACCAGCAAGGACTTCCATTCCGGTTATATAATCTCCTGGAATAAGCCGATTGATTGGAAAATACATTCGAATAGACGAATTTTCAATTTCGATATCGAAGTTTTCATCACATTCTCCACTATTGTACAAGAAACTATATATATGCCCTATTTCATCATTGGTTCTTCTTGCAACCACGGTAAACCTGTAATAGCAATCTTCATTAACCGTCCCAAGTACAAATATTTCCAATACAATAAAGTATGGTGCTGAGGAATGATTTTGTCTCCACTCTGACGATTTATAAGAACGGTACTCAATAATATCAATGTCAGGATTTGAAACATCACCACTAGGATCAACCATATCAATATTTATTCGATGTACTGGAGAGTGACCATAAATATAGATACCATATAAAATACTTGGAATGGTAATTGCAATTATTATATATAGAATTATAATTGCATATCTCTTTTTTTCTTTTCTGAACATAGAATTATCTTAGGATTTCTAAATTTAGATAATTATCTATAATTTTGTTAAGGGATAATAATAAATTTAGATTTATAAATATAAGTGGTAATTTTTTGCTGTATTATTTTTTTCTAAAAACTTCAGTATATTACAAGTTTATAAAATTGTATGAAGATTGAGTATAATTATTTTATATTGATTTATAATTTTCTACATAATTTTTTTTTTATTTCACGTATTCACCAGACTTTACTTATTGTCCTTATTGTAGAAAGATGTTTCGAGGTGGTACTTTTACTTGTCCACAATGCCAATCAAGAGATGTTAAGGTATATTCAAGAGTTACAGGTTATTACAGTGAGGTTAATAGATATAATCAAGGAAAAAGGGCTGAATGGGAATCTCGTAGAAGAGAATAATTTAATTCATTAGATTTATAACAATATTAATTTTTAATATTTGCATTTTCCATTAATAGGAAAATTTTTTTTCTTAACTGAGGAAATATATCTGAATTACCCATATAACCTGCATGATAATGAAATACCTTGAATTTTGAGGGACTTATTATTTTTTTGAGGTGATTTACTACTTCTTCAGAGTCTTCAAAATATACAATACATTTATAAAATTGAAGAAAATTTTTAATAGATTCTTTTTTAAAGTTAATATATTCTTCAAGTTCCCACTTATCACGATAATAATAAATCATTTTTTTTTTTTTGGTATTTTTTATAAATTTTAAACCAGCACGTCGAAACATTTCCTCAGTAATTAATTTATCTTCAGGTCTCCTACCTGTTATGAATATAAAAGGAATTTTAATTTGTTTTATTCTTTTTATCGTTTTTTTAAATACATCAGTACAATCAGTATGAGTTTTGAGTAACTTCCATTCAACACTTGTTAATTTTTTTTCCAATTTCCATGGAAGCGTTTTATTAACGACACCATCAATATCAAAAATGACTATATCATGTTTTGATAATTCTAAATCAAATTTTCCAAACAAATTTACTAAAGTTACCATCATGTGGGAAATTTTTTGATATAAATTTATTATTTCTTAATATGAAAAAAATATTTAAGATCGGGGGAGTGTCTATATATCTAATTTCTTGAAAAAAAGTATATTGTTTTCCATCCTAACTGAAAAATTTCCTCAAGAATAATGAAAAAGTTTTTTTTTTAACTATTAAAAAATTAAGAATTAGAGAATAATTAAGTATAACAAGGTTTCATCATAATAGAAAAGTTACAAATTAATTAATGATATTTTGAATAATCTCATAAATTTCCTTCCAATTATTAACTCTAATCACATTTTGTTCACATATCGAATTTTGATTCCCCGGTTGATTAAATAACAATAAATATCTATTCTTAAGATTCTTTATGGGTTCTACTAAATTAGGATTATCATCAACATATATATCAAATTCACTTTTTAATTTTAAATCATAAGGCGTTTCCGGAACTATAAGCATCTCCTTATAATGAATGTTTTGTTTTATGTTGTTAAACTCTAATTGATTTTTCAAAGAGTTTTTATAATTTGAATCTAAGGCTGATAGAATATACAAATCATGCATTTGATTTAATCTTCTCATATACTTAGGAGCTTCATCATCTATAAAAGGAATCTCCTCAGGATATTCAAATGTTTTATAAAAAAGCTTTAAAAATTCCTCTGTAGTCAAATTTAATTCTTTAAAAAATTCCCAATGACTAAAATCTTCTCTATCGTATTCCGTTTTGAATATATCATTATAAATTTTTAAAAAAGTAACCATATTATCAAGTAAAACGCCAACCACATCAATAGCAATTTTCATTTGAATTACGATTTCTTACAATTTCATTAAACTTTCAAAAGATTCTATAAATTAAAAATATGATGATTATTCAATAAAATAGTTTTTTTCCATTCTTTAAGAGTTAATTGTTTAAATATCGGGATTGTAGTGAATTATTTTAACGAATTTTTTTTTGTATAATACGACTTGAACGGGTTTCTATTTGAATTAAGAAAATTTCAATAGTTAACTATTGAATGAAAAATGAAAGTCAAAAATTTTTTATATTTCCCCATAATATTTCAAACAATTGCAATAAAATTAATATATCAACAATGATAAAAAATGTCTAAATTACCTACAGATATAAATCAGGAGCAACTTCAAGAATTTATAAAAAATACTAATCAGAAACCCTTTGTTATGCTTAACCTGCTGAAGTTTAAAAATGAGGGTGGTCGGGAGGCTTATTTTCGTTACCTAAAGGAGTCATCACCCTTTGGCAGGAGTATCGGTGCGTCAGTTGATTATTTTGGCATTCCAAAAGAATTACTTACCGGATCAGAGGATTGGGATCTTATAATGCTCGTCAAGTATCCATCACGTCAGGCATTCCTCAAAATGATTAATAACCCTGATTATCTAAAGGCTCATGAGTGGCGTAAAAAAGGCGTGGAACGTGCTGTTTTATATGCGACAGATCCGACCGAATTTATGAGATAAATTTAACTGGTTGTTTAATAAATGCTTAAAATTTCTTTCTTTTCCCTTTTGATGCTTTTTCAAATCGAATCTCATTAATAAATGAAATTTTGAATGATCTTATAAATTTCAATAAAATTTGTTAAATTATCTAGTAATACACTAACTACATCAATAGCAATTTTCATTACAATTTATAATTCTTAGAATTTCATTATAACTTCAAAAGATTCTTAGAAATAAAAGTGTGATGATTAATCAGTATTTAATATTTCAAATATTTTGCTATCAACGAGTTTTGCCCTTACCTTAGGTTTATTCTTCTATTCTTTAAATAATACCAAATAATATTATTAATATGACTAAAATTGAATCTATTAAAGAACTTCAAGTTACCGTAGATAATTGGATCCATGCTCATGGTGGATATTGGTCTCCATTATCAATGATTTGTGCTATTATGGAGGAATTAGGAGAAGTCGCTCGAGAAGTGAATTCTTTAGAAGGTTTTAAACCTAAGAAAGCTGAAGAACAAATGTCACATTTAGGAGAGGAATTAGCAGATCTAATATTTTCTATAATTTGCATTGCGAATAATTATAAAATTGATTTGGGAAAAGAATTAAAGAATATCATTATTAAATATTCTGAAAGAGATTCAAATCGTTTCCTTTAGTCTAAATTATTTAAATGCTAAAAAACTATGTTATTATTAGGAATGTGAATTTGTTTTAAAAGGTTTTAATGGTTAAAAAGATTTTAGGTTATGAAATAAGAGGTAAGAATAAAAATTTATTATAGACTACGATGCTAAAAGAAGGATTAGAAAAGCAAGAAATACTAAAAATATTAGAAAAGAAATTGGAGAAAGATTTTTCCTATAACTCTGGTTCAATTTTAGGATCTATGTGTACTGAACCTTTAGCTTTTGGTGTTGAGGTTTATATGAAATATATTTCTAAAAATCTTGGAGATCCGGGACTATTTCTAGGAACTACCGCATTAGAAGAAGAATTAGTTTCTGAAATTGGAGAATTATTTAATGGAAAAAATATTATCGGTTCTATTACCACTGGAGGCTCGGAGGCAAACCTAATAGCCATGAGAATTGCTAAGATATTAAAAAAGAACATCAATAGACCAGAAGTTGTGGTATCACGCGCTGCTCATATTTCTTTTGATAAAGCAGCCGATTTATTGGGGATTAAACTTAGAAAGGCAAATTTAAAGGATAATTTTGAGTTAGATTTAGCTCATTTTAAATCACTTATAAATAATAATACGTGTGGAGTAGTAGGAGTTGCGGGAACCACATCCTTAGGATTAATTGATCCAATAGAAGAAATTGGGAGGTTTGTGGAGGATAAAGACATTTTTTTCCATGTTGATGCTGCATTTGGAGGTTTCATATTACCATTTTTAAAAAAGTTAAACTATAAAATCCCACACTGGGATTTTTCAGTAAAAGCAGTTGATTCTATAACAGCGGATCCTCATAAAATGGGATTAGGAATTATTCCATCTGGAGGATTATTTTTCAGAGATTCTTCTATTTTACAAAAAACAGGATTTGAAATTCCTTATCTCGCTGGGGGGAATTTTAAGCATTTTCATATAGTAGGAACTAGACCTGGCGGAACAGTAATATCATTTTGGGCGATAATGAAATATTTGGGAATTAATGGATTTATACGGATTGTAAAAAAATGTATGGATAATACTTTATATTTAGCAGATCAAATCAATGAAATAAAAGGATTAAGGCTTGCGACTAATCCATTGATAAACATAGTAGGAATCACTACTGAAAGTGGAGAAAGTATTTGTAGAATTGATGAAGAATTAAGAAAGCGAAACTATATGCTAGGAAAATTTGAAGAGTTCAATTTAATTAGAGTTGTCATTATGCCCCATGTTCAAAAAACTCATTTACAAACCTTTATTGAAGATCTAAATAAAATTGTAAAAGAATTAAAAATTTGATTGAAAAAATTCTTTAACATACCATGTTTCTGATGAAACCAATGAATTTTTTAATTTTTAATATATATTTCAACTGATTTGCAATCTTTTTTTAGGTTTATATTCTTTTTAGTATACTAAAATACTTCAATAAAATTTTTACATATCTAAATCTGAATAGATTTAATATTAAACTTGCCATTTTTAATAATTCGCATAGGATAAAAAATATATTTAAGGCGAATAATTAATTAATTACTAGTAAATTTTTTTGGGAGTTTAATTTCATAAATTTGGAATTAATATTATGGGCAAAGAAAAAAAAGTATTAGGAATCAAGACAACAAGGTATTTTACAAAAAGTTGTTCTAAGTGTAGTTTTGAATACCCTAATTGGTTTACTAATTGCCCTAAATGTGGAACTGCATGGGATGATAGTGAGGTAATAGCTACACATAAAGAAGCTCATAAAAAAACCATAAAAATAGTCGTAAAAATTACTGAAGAAGATTTTAATAAATCAATTTCTTATGTTAATTTAATTTTTAGTGCTGATCAAGGGAAATCATGGTATCAAATGGTAATGGAGGCTAAACTGGACTATTATATAGCTGAAATAGTAGAAGTACCAGTTGGTTCAGTTATAATTTATTATATTGAGGTTTATTTGGAAGA
>JBHLQA010000005.1:0-21894 GCA_048885285.1 Candidatus Odinarchaeota archaeon | reverse complement strand
TGCATTCTATCTGTTAAACCAACAGTATGAGCTTCCGAAGCAATTTTTTTAATTGATTCAATAAGCAATCTTTCATGAGCAATATTTTCACCTTTAAGCCAAATACGCCCGTTTTGAGTAACAAATATATTACAGTTAGTTAAATTTTTTAACATTTTAATCATTGATCCATCTCTGCCAATTACTCTAGGAATTTTAGGGGGATCTATTGAAATTACTATTCCTCCCACTTTTTTTCCTAAATACTTTCCAACCGTAGTTAATTCAGGTTTATTTAAACGATCTGCAGAAAGAATTTTTACAACTAATATATCTCCTATATCAAATCTTTCAGTATTTATTTCCTCGCGAGAAGTTCCTCCTCCTCTGAAACCTTTGGTTCTACCTTTTTTCATGGTATTTTTAGGTTTAAGTTGACCAAAATCTTTAGTATTAATATCACATTTATATTTGACAGGATTTTTATCAACTATTAAAGCAATAACTTTATCTCCAGGACGAGGAGTATAAAATCCACGAAGAGGAATTACATTGATATAATTCTTTTTTATTTGTTTTAATCCAATGTTTAAAGAGATGATTTTATTTTTTTCTTTATTTAAGATCGTTCCCCTTCCAGGTAAATAGTTTTTAACATCCTCAGTCAGAATTTCTCCTGGTACTACAACATCTCG
Source organism: Candidatus Odinarchaeota archaeon (assembly GCA_048885285.1). GTDB lineage: Archaea > Asgardarchaeota > Lokiarchaeia > Sigyniarchaeales > SOKP01 > Loki-b32. The sequence continues at coordinate 21,220 of JBHLQA010000005.1, read as the reverse complement.
TATATCTTCTTCATCATCTTCAAAATCTTCGAACTCTTTATCGTCAGATTCTAGAGATTCTTCATCTTCTTCCATAATACTACTCACAAATTTTCTAAAATTTTCTTTTTCTCCTAACCTATTAAAAAAAATAATATAAACGAGAATAAGTTAAAACATTTTAGGTTAAGCTTTTATGATTTTAGTCTGAACTCTTCCATGTGTTAATTTATTTAATTTATCAATCAATTCCATCTGTAATCCAGCAGGTAAACTTACTACTGAAACCCATGATCCATCAGATTGCCATTCTTCTTTCTTAATTTGAACATATTGAGCAACAATATTATAACCCTTTGCTGTAAATGCTGATGGAATCTTAATAGCCATCTCTACTTGTTCTAATCTGATTGGAATAATTGCTCGAATGCCTTTAACAACATCATCAACTTGTTCTTCAGCATTTCTCATCAAATCAATTTTTATATTTGCTTCTTCAATTGCTTTTTCAATTCGTTGATAAGGATGTGGTTTTTTATTCTGAGGATTTATAGCATTTTTACTGATAATAGTAATTATTTGTTTCAATTTCTTTTGCATCTCTTCTTCTCTTTGAGTTTTCGTCCAGTTTATATCTCCATCTAATAGAATATGAGCGGCAATTGTCATTCCATCTGTAGTGTTGAATATTACTTCCATATCTCCATCTGTTGCCTTTTTTCCTCTACGTAAGTCTTCAAATACAGTAAAACTCTCAAAAATAAGCTCTAAATCAATTTTCCGATCGTTTAATAAATCTTCTATGGTAAGGCGTGATTTTTCTTTTCCTGCTTTTAGTCGAGTATTGATTTCTTCACGAATATATTTTTTAGCTTCCCAAGCTTTCTCAGGATCCATTAACATTTCAAAAACTCTTCCTGAATTTTCAATACGACCGACAATATATCCTCCCAAATCAATCCTTGCCCGATCAATCATAAAACTATTTCACAAATTAACTGATTGAATTATCTCGACTTAATATTTTTCAATTGTTTTGTCTTATTGTAATAAGATAAATATGAAAGGGTTTCCCTTTATCTTTATTAATACTACTTAAGGATATTATAATTTAGTTAATAATACTTCCTTTTCTTCCAAATTTAATAGCCTAAATGTCTTATCCTCTTTCAATATAAAGGCTATATCATAAGTATTTTTGTTTAAATTATCACCCATTACTTCTTTTAACGTTCTCAGAGGTAATAATTTTAGTTCTTCATCACTTATATCCTCATTATAATGTTCTTCAAGGTAAGCCCTTGCTTCCGTTGCTCCTGAACCGATAGCGAACGAGAAATATGACCACATCGCTCCAGAAGGGTCTGTTAAATATAAGGAAGGTCCATTAGAATCTATACCTGCAATCAGAAATGATACACCAAATGGTCTTACACCTGCATTCTGGGTGAAAACCTGTTTATACTCACATATATTTAGTGTACTGTCTTTTACAGAGATCCTTTCATCATAATTTAATATATTTACTTGGGCTTGAACCCTCGCTCTATCGATTAAGACTCGGGCATCTGCAGTTAATCCTGCAATAGCCACCCCAATATGATCATCTATTTTAAATATTTTTTCTGAACCAGTTCTATCATCTTGAAGTTCAGAACTTTTCTTTTCAACTGCAAATACAACAGAATTCTTGTTTCTACAAACAATTGCAGTTGTACCTCGGCGGACGGCTTCAATTGCATATTCAACTTGAAAAAGCCGACCTTCAGGGGAAAATTGGGTTATGGCCATATCATAGCCCCGTCCAGCTTGTTGGAACACTCAGATCCACCTTAAAAGTTTTAAATATTTATCTATTTATATTATTTTTTTATTTTTTTTTACGTTAGTTAAACAGTAGTAATAAATACTAAAATAAATATTTTGTTTAAATATTTTAAAAAAAGCGTGAAGTGTAATTGAAAAATTATTAGACAAAAGAATTCTGTTTTCTACCTTATTTTATTACAAATTATGACCATGCAACTTTGTTAATAAAAATTGACCATTCTAATAATATCATCCCCTCATCTCTAGTATGAGCTACTAGGTAATCTCCTTCTTTTGTAATAGAACCAACAATATTTCCTTTTCCCGCACCAATATTTTTAGCAGCTAATTGTATATCATCATCCTTTAGAATTGCGAAACGATAATTCTGATATGACAATGCAGGTTCTTTCGATTTCCAAGCGTTTAAGAGTGCTTTTGCCTCCTCACTTGTTAAAGAAAAATCTCCTGATTTAAAAGCAATATCTCCTTCATTATTCAAAAGAAAAACTTCCTCTACACCTTCATAATCATGTAGGGCATTGACTAATTGATTAAACCTTTGTTCATCCATAATTCTCCATCTTAAGCAAAAATCTGTTTTTATTTTATTGAAAGATAAAAATTTTGAAATATAAATCTTTTTAGAAAAGTAAATTTAGAGAAAACTATTTTTCTTAAAACTCATTACTATTCTTAAGTTTTATTTGATAGCAACACTTTATTGTTTTCTTATGGTACAAAATTTAGTATTATTTGATAAAATCTATAATATCTCGAATCGAGGAAAGAGAGAAGATATTTACCTTAGATATCTTAAATATTTGAAAGAAAATATTAAAGGTTTTTCAGGAACTTCAATACAGGTTAAAAAATTAAGAAAATTTGATAAAAGATTCGAAATTACAATCACAGGTCCAGAAGAAGGATTTGTTTATAATCTATTAAAGAAAGAGATTGGTACCATTAATGAATTTAGAGATATAAAGATTGGAAAGGAATATAGGGGATCATTAGTTGATGTAGGGAAAGTTGGATTTGGTTTGTTTGTGGATTGTGCTATTGTAAATCCACATGCGGATGTTTTAATTAATTTGCACAACTTAAGAGAACAACTATGCCAAGGAAAAGAGAGATCATTAAAACAAATTATTGATGCTTATGACTTTATTGACCATTTCCCTGTAAATATTAAAATTACTGAGATAGATACAATAAACAATAAATTATTGGGAGAAATTGCTCTAAAAACTCTTAACTTCTATAAGAAAATCTTAGAAGAAAATATTGAAGGTGTGTTTTTAAGTGGAGAAACAAAAAGTCAATTTAAGAAAATAATAACAAGTAAAGGTCATTATAGAGACATTATTACTGTAAAGAGATTTGGATTTTTGGAGAATATAGTGTTACTAAAAGAGGGATCTGACGCACCTGGAATTATTTCTGATATAGGAAATAGACTTGCTAATTGTAAATTAAGTGCAATTAGACCGAAAAAAATAAAACAATTACTCTAATAGAATAAAAAAATGGTGGGCCAGGAGAGGATTGAACTCTCGACCTTCGCGGTGTAAGCGCGACGTATATTACCCAATTTTTTATAAAAATTGAACCATAACCACTAGACCACTGGCCCTTGATTGAGCGCAATCGGTGGGATTCGAACCCACGAGTCCATCGGACACCGGTTTAGCAGACCGGCGCTCTACCAGGCTAAGCGACGATTGCCCGAAAGGTTAATCAAATATTTATGATTGATATGATACAATTTCAATATAACAATTCAAAATTTTAATATTTTATTATCTTAACTTAAAAAAATAAAAGAAGAAGAAAAATTTTAGAATTCCTAATTTTTAGTCTATTCTGAGATTATCTCAAAGACCATTTTTTCGATGATGGGTTTTTTGGTATACCACCTATCGTAATACCAAGCCTACTAGGGAGGCTTTTTGTTCTGGATCATAACTCCATTAAATAACTAACTCCATTAATTTATCCTGTAATCTTTTGTATAGGTTAGATAGAGGTTATGCTGAAAACAGAATTGTTTTACATTATGGAAATTTCAATTGGCATTATATTATTTTATTTCTGGATTTGATCTTCAATTTAAATACACTTGTCGAAAAGTCAATATTTAAAAAAAAATTGAGTTATTATTTATCTAATTATGTAAAAGGTATTTAGAAGGTGATATATATTTTTTTTCAGACATTATCTTTTGTTGATGAAACAATAATGTTCAGTGTGATTGGAGCTATAATTGTGGTTGTGTTTATAATCTTTCAGAGGAAATTTAAATTAGCAAGAAAATCGATCGGATTTAAAGTCTCATTACATATTTTAATATCAACTATTAATATAATGGGCTTTACAGGAGGTTCTTATGTATTATTTTCTGATCAAATCTATAGAATGTTATTTATTTTAATTGCTGTTTCTTATGTTATTTTTGCAATCTATTATTTACTTAAAATAATTCAGAGACAAGAATCTAAAATATCTTCTCTATTAAAAGATAGTTCAGAAGCGTCTGTAAATGTTTCAAATATGGCTACTGAATTAGCGGCAAGTGCAACTGAAGTGAATGCAGCCTCAGAAGAAATCTCAAGTTCTACTCAACTTATATCGCAAGAAGCCCTAGAAGCTATAAATTCTACTAATAATATAAGAAATGTTATTGAAATAGTGACTAATATTGCAGAGCAGACAAATTTATTAGCACTAAATGCCAGCATTGAAGCTGGTAGAGCAGGTGAATATGGTAAAGGATTTGCGGTTGTAGCAGATGAGGTTCGAAAATTGGCTGAAGAATCAAAAACAACTGTTCTTAAAACAAATAAAGATATCATTGATGTAGTGAATAAAATTAATTCGACATTTAGTTCTATAGAAGGAATATCTGCATCGGCGGAACAACAAACAGCTTCTATGGAAGAAATATCAGCAACAGCTAATAAACTTGGCAACATGGCTGAGAATTTAAAAAATAAATTAATTGGTACTACTATAGGAAAGGATCTTGAAGTTAAGAATTCATTAAAAAAGATTTTCAAATAATTTGGAGCCATTAATTCTTTAATTCGATGAATTGAAAAAAAGAATCAAATGTTTATTATAGACTTCAAAAAAAGTAGAAGAAAAAGAATTTTAACTATTTAAAAATATTTTCTATTCTGAGATTATCTCAAAGACCATCTTTTCGATGATTGGTTTTTTTGTATACCGTTTATCATAATACCACCCTACAAGATGAGCTTTTTGTTCAGGTGTTTTGTCTGGCGCTGGAGGTACCACGATGATCATAACCCCATTCGATAAATATTTTAATATTCTTTTATCAATGGTGTGAAGTTTTTCATTACCGCTAGGGTGACTGTGCCACATCCAGACAATATCCACTCCCATTTCGGCTTTAAACTTACGCATATTATAGATTTTAGATTTTTTATACCGCATCCAACTTCTTGGTTTGACATGAACTTTATTTTTTCGTAAATCAGGGTTCATAATGAATTTTGTACAGATTCCAAAATTCTCTTTACGATCGGCAAACAACCATCCATGAACAATCATAGGATACTCTTCTGCAGCTTTTTGAGTAATCTCTTTGAATAAACTTTCAGGTATTAAATAACGAAAATCCTTTGCCCCGCTCATTTCTTCACCAACTCAATTAGATGTCAATGTAGCATAAAATTTATAGTTTTCTTTATCTATTTTAAGAAATTAGTTTTAAAAGCATTGGAAAATGAAAAAAATTTATTTTATAGAATATACTCTAATTTAATAGCCATTAATTACGATTTAAGTAATATTAATAAATTGTCATATAAGAGCAGATGTAGCCTAGCTGGTAAGACGCCGGCCTTGAGAGTTTTTAATGCCCGAGTAAGCCGGTGCGCGTGAGCGCTCGGGGGTTCGAGTCCCTCCATCTGCGTTTTATAGGTTTCAATTGTTAAGAATTATCCTATTACATGGGCTATTGGCGCAGGCAGGTAGCGCAACCGGCTCTTAACCGGCAGGTCGGGGGTTCGAAACGCTCATTAAAAAATAATGAAAGCGAAATTCCCTCATAGCCCGTAATTTCTGTCGGTATATTGTATAGATAATATCAAGTTGAATTTTATTTTTTCTTTATAGACTATGAATTTTTCTAAAAAAATATGAATCATATATTTAATTTTAAAAAAAGTTAAAGATATTGAAAGACAACTTCAAAATCTGAAAAATCAAATGGTTTTAAAATATATCCATCAGCACGAATTTCACCCAATTTCTTCTCTACTTCAGAGCCAGGAATCGCAGTTAATAAATACACAGGTACCTCTTTAAATATTTTATGATCCTTAATCATTCTGCAGATTTCATATCCAGAAATATCAGGCAAGATGATATCTAATAAAATAAGCTTTGGAATACCCCCTCTTAACTCTTCTATACCTTTTGTTCCACTCACCACACCTTTGCATTTATATCCCTTACTTTCGAAGTAACTTGTGAGTAACCTGATTGTTGCTAGATCATCTTCAATTAATAGTATATCATACTGAGAGTGCGGTTCTCCAACAGCAATATTATCCAAAATATTAATTATTTTATTTTCAAGAAGTAGACTCTGATCAAAAATATTTGTGATAGTAGCTAGAATTTCTTCATCTAATTCTTCATTATAATTCTCTATAAGAAGTTGACTAAATCCCTTAATGGTGGTTAATGGTTCTTTCAAAGCATGAGAAATATTCGAAATTGTTTTATCATCCATTTTACGCAATCCCTCCCCAAAAAGATCAGATTTTTGTTCAATATAATAGTCAACACTCTCCCTGATTAAAGCTGAAATCGTAGGATAATCATTTGATTCTTTAAAATTTTGCCATTTCTGCTTTGTTTCTTCGGATACATATAAGGAGATTCTCTCTTTGTCTCTATCATAAATTTTTTCGCCTTTTAACCACTTTTTAAATCCTTCTGTAATAGAGCCCCGCCAAATTGCATATTTATCGGTTTCTTCTTGATATTCTTCCATTAATTGCTTGGTTTCTTTGCTCTCTAAATCAAGATTAGCGATTTCCTTATCAGTCATACTTTTTCTTTCAGAATTATCATCTAGTTGCTTTTTATTTGTATCGTTTTTGGTTTTTAAGTCTTTAGAAATATTTATCATCCCTTTTTTTATCAAATTTTACAATTTTTGTAAAGAATCAATCAATTAAGCCCAAATTATATACAAAAACCTTTTAATTTCTTTATATTAGATTTCATCCTTTTTCATAATTAAATAAAAATCTATTTGGATCTATCTATTTTTTTTACAATTATTTCAATATTGTGTAATTTTTTATCCATTTATAAATCTTTTTTATTATAAGTTATTATATTGCCATAAGAGGTGTTTTGAAAGGTATAATATAAGTTAGATTATGATATTTTATAAAATGCAAAGCAATTAAAGTAAAAAGTAAGTTCACTAATTTTTGTTTAAAATCTCAAAAATTATTTCAAAATCAGAGAAATTGAATGGTTTTAAAATATACCCATCTGCTTTCGTATCATTTAAATTCTTTTCAACTTCACTTCCAGCTATAGCTGTTAAAAAGAAAATCGGAATTTGAGACCATTCTTTATCCGATTTGATTGTTTTACAGATATCGTAGCCACTTAGATCAGGTAAGATTATATCCAATAAAATTAGTTTTGGAATTGTATTCCCTAATTCCTCCAAACCTTTTGAACCACTTACTACTCCTTTACATTTAAATCCTTTACTCTCAAAGTAGCTTGTTATTAATCGAATAGTTGCGAGATCATCTTCTATTAATAATACATCATATTCCGATTCCACTTTTATATTATCTAAAATACTTATTATTTTCTTTTCAAGAAGGATGCTCTGCTCAAAAATATTTCTTACTGTTTCTAATACCTGGTCATTCAATTTTTCCTTATAATTCTCAAGTAGTAGCTGAGAATATCCTTTTATCGAAGTTAATGGCTCTTTTAAGGTGTGGGAAATATTTGAAATTGTTTGAGGGTTTAATTTTGATAAACTATGTGTTGGACCATTAGATTTATTTTCTATAAATGATGAAACCGCTTCTCTTATTAACTTAGAGATAGTTAATTCTCCATTATTTTTTGTATAGTCTAACCATTTTGATTTTGTTTGTTCAGAAACATATAATGAAATACGTTCCTTATCTCTATGATATACTTTTTCGCCTTTTTGCCACCTTCTAAAACCTTCAGTTATTATTCCACGCCAGATGGCATAACGACCTGTCTCTTTCTCATATTTTTTCATTTCCTCTGTTTTTTCTAAAGAGTTCTCATTTTTATCTAGATAAGATCCCTCTTTATCGCCATTGTAGTCATTTTCATCTAGGTTTTTAAGAGGACTAATTTTTGTACAACCTAATCTAAACTAGTTTTTATATGAACATTTAATAAAAAAACTATTATTTAACGTTTTTTTATTTGATAATAGTCCGCATGAAGATCAATTTGTACACAAAAATTCAAAATTAATTTTTAATAAGTAATATTTGTGTATGAAAAATAGGATTTCTTTCTATTTTTTGAAATCCAACAAAGTTCTAAGAAGATATATAATTTGTTGTAAAATAAATTCAAAAAGAATATAATTTGGATAATATATCAATTTTAAATTAACTAATTAATATTTTGTACTAAAATATGGTATAACAAAAGATTTGTCTAGATAAGTTTTTATACAAACAAAACCGATATTTAAATAATTTTTTACAACAATAACATTTAAATATGAATATATAATCTATATTTATAATAACAAAATTTCTTTTTTACAACAAATAGTTTTTTGTTATATGATGTGTGTGTAAAAAAGTCTAAAAATACTAAATTATAAAAAGGGGTATGATTTATGGTTGTAGAAGTAGAACCACAAACAGGTTTTTGTCCTGAATGTGGTGGTTCAACAATAGATATTCATCAAAGGGGGGAGATTGTATGCCAGCATTGTGGTTTAGTTGTATCTGAAAAAACTGTTGATCTATCTCACAGTGGTATAAGGGCTTATTCAAAACAAGAGAAGGATAAAAAAGAACGAACGGGATGTCCAATTTCAATTTTAATGCCTGATATTGGTTTGAGTACAATAATTGATAGAACAAAAATTAAAAATCCCGACTTAAGAAGAGCAGCAAAATGGAATACTCACTTATCTTGGGAAAAACGTAATATGTTAATTGCCATAACAGAGTTAAAGAGAATCGGAGGCAATCTTAATTTTCCTGAGCGTGTAAAGAAAGCTGCTGTTAGACTTTATAAAGAAGTGTTTAAAAAGAATCTCTTAAGGGGCAGATCCATAAATGGTATGATTGCTGCATGTGCATACTATGTATGTAAACAGGAAAAAGTTCCTATTACTCTTCAAGAAATCTTGGATGAGGCTTCAATAAATGATAATATTGTAAAGAAATGCTATAAGATTTTAGTAAGAGAATTGAACTTAAAATCACCTCATATTGATCCTGTGTCCCTTATTCCACGCTACTGCGCTGATTTAGGGTTATCGATTAATATAGAGAAGGAGGCAATAAAAGTGTTACAAAATTTCATTGAAAACACTTCTATTTGCGGTAAAGACCCAAAAGGGTTATGTGCAGGTTCTATTTATTTGGTGTCTAAATTGAAAAATCAAAAGGTAAGCCAAAAAGATATATCGAAAGTAATTGGAGTCACTGAAGTAACACTTCGATCACGATATAAAGAATTTTTGCATAATATTACGTTTAATTTTAACGTTAATTTAAATTAAGCTAGTATTTTTTTTTCCATTTTCCATTTTTTTTAAATATTCCAGGGTTGGGGGAGCAAGCTCTTAATTTTTCTAGATTTATTTGAACAAGATACTAGCTTAGTTAAAACGAATTTCCTTTATTCTCTTTTCAGTGATTAATCTTTCATAAGTTTGTTATTCTTCTCTAAAAACTTCAATCAATGTTCTTAACAATTTTATATCTTAAATAGACTGGATCATGTTCTCTATTTCATTTTTTGAAAGATAAAATAAGTAATTTTGAACCACTAAATATATAATGATAGATCGATATCCCTGGATTATTCTCTTTACTATCTCTTCTCTAAAGCCTTTTTTGGCAATAATATCACCTGCCTGAGTTAATTCTTTTTTTAGAAAAGATTGAAGATGATAATCATTGGAAATGAAGATCATTAAGGATAAACACTAGTTCTGGTGACCTGTTCTTCTTGCGGCTATTTGCCCAACTTTCCTGCCTGGAGGAGCATTCCTGCTCGTTGTGGTTGGTTTATGAGGTGATTGCTTTGCACCACCTCCGTATGGATGTGAAGCAGCTACCATAGCAACTCCACGAACCACAGGCCACTTTTTTGCCTTGGACTTTACATAGTGGAACTTATTTCCTGCCTTAAGAAAAGGTTTATCTGTTCTTCCACCTCCAGCAACTACTCCAACTGTAGCTAAACAATCCTGATGGATCCATTTGGTTTTTTTGGAACGAAAGAGAAGCTCAACTTTATTGCCAGACCTGTTCCTAACAATAGCAGCAACACCAGATGCACGGGCAAATTTACCCCCATCCATAGGAGTTGACTCTACGTTAAAGACAAGAGTTCCTAAAGGCATTTTTTTTAAAGGTAAGATACTTCCAACTTCTATTGATTGTCCATATCCAGTTTTGGATTGGATAAATTCTTGACCTACATAAACTCCTTCTGGAGGTAACCATAACCCTTTTGTATTATCATCATATTGAATTTTAGCTATTGGAGCGCCTCTTCCTGGAGAATGAATGAGATCTAATACCTTAAATTTAAATAATTTCTCATTTTTCTTGAATGGGCGATATTTAACTTGTCCTACATGTCGATGACTTGGAGATCTAAATCCAAGAACGCCTCTTCCTTTTCTTTGGGCTAATATTCGTTTTCCCATTTACTTCACGATAATCTCTGGATATAAACTTAAATTATTGAAAGCTTAAATTTTTTATCTTTTTAATTGATTTTTAATAAGCAATTAGAAATTAAGATGTATTGCTTAAAACCGACTATGATTAATATTTTAAAGCTTCTTATTTTTCAACAAATCATCAATATTGTAGTTGAAGGCTATAGGAATTTCTCTTTCTAAGAATTCACCAGCAATATTTTTGTTTAATAGATGCTTAATTTCTTCAGGATTGGAAGTTTGTCCTAGAACCCATCCCAGTTTTACGTATGCTACTTCTGGTAATAAATTTCTACCTGGAATGACTCCCATATTTAACATTTCTCTCCCTGTGGAATAGACATTCATTCCTATAAATCCGTGGAGTGTTTGAGTCGTCATAAGGACAGTTATACCTTCTTGAATAGCTCTTTCAATTGATTCATATAAATTAGTGGACACATGTCCTAATCCAGTTCCAATAAGTACAATTCCTTTATATCCCTTGTCTATATAAAAATTAATTAATTCATTATCATTTCCTGGGTATGAATACACAAGAGCAATTTTACTTTCAAAATTAGGAAGCGTTTGAGTTGTTTTTTGTGATTTTTTTCTATAATCTGTAGTAAACATCTTTATTTTTCTATTTTGAACAAGACCTAATGGTATATTATCAATAGTCCTAAAAGTGTGTCTGACAGAAGAATGCATTTTTCTTACTAGAGTTCCTCTATGAATCAAACCATAATCATGAGAAGGGGATCCTAACATTGTAAGTACTACTTCTGCAATATCAGAACTTGCTACTACCGCGGCATTAATGAGATTTAAAGCAGCATCTGAAGAAGGTCTATCGGAACTTCTTTGGCTACCAACTAAAACAACTGGAATGGATAAATCTTTTAACATGAAAGAGAGTGCTGCGCTGGTATATGACATTGTATCGGTTCCATGACCAATAACAACACCATCGATCCCTGAATTTGCTGCATCCTTGACTTTTTCTGCGAGTTTTTGCCAGTTAAGAGGTTTCATATTTTCTGAAAGAATTTCAAATACAATTTCACATTCGAGATTACATATTTCTGCTAATTCTGGGACAGCACTGAATAATTCTCCAGGGGTAAACGAAGGAATTACGGCTCCAGTGGTATAATCTAATCGTGAGGCTATAGTACCCCCTGTACCAAACAATTTTAGGGTCGAAAGAGCTTTGTTATGTGGGAAATCTTTTTCAGGTATTTTATAGGAAGCCTCTTTTTTTCCAATCTTATTTATTTCCAAAATTTCAGAAACCTTTACTCCTATATTGTAATTGTTTTCTAATTTGATATTTATGAAATTTGGGGCTGAATGTTCAATTCTAGGTAATACTATTCCCTCATATTGAGTTTTTCTTGTTTTTATTTGGACAATATCCCAAAGTTCTATTTTATTTTTTTCAAGGAGTTCTTTACCTTCTTCTCTATAGCCTTTAAGTTTTTCAATCATTTATTTCATCTCGTTTAATGTTTTTTTTATAGAATTTTCTAGTTCTTTAGAAACTACAGCACCATCAATTTTTCCTCTTACTTTTTTCATAACTTCTCCCATTAATGGTCCTTTTGCTCTCATTTCTTTTTCTTTTATTAATTTGAGATTTTTTTTAACAATTTCATCTATAAAGCTATTGAGTTCACTTATAGAAATACTTTCGATTTTTAATTTCTTCTTAATCTGATTAATAGAAAGTTCTGGAGAATCAGCTTTAAGACTCATTAATTCTTCAATAGCCTCTTTACTCATTTCTTTTTTTTTCAAGAGAGAAAAGATTTCAACATAATCATCATCAATTATATTTTCTATGTTTTTCTCTTCTCTTCTTAAAGCGGTCGTAGTTTCCAATAGAGTAGTGAAGATTAATGAGGGATTATTTGGATATAATTCTATTAATTTATTGAATAAGTCTATTTTCCCGGTAAATATTAAGTCTTTTATTATTCTTTCTTCAGTTTTATATTTTTCAGAATATTGTTTTATAGTTATCCATGGATACTCTGGAAGAGTCTTTTTAATTTCATCAAGTTCTTCTTCATAATTAAAAATAGGTTCTGAATCTGTATCGGGATATAATCTTGCACCTCCGTGAAGTTCCCTTAAAAATTCAGTATTTCCATTTTCTAAGGCTTTTCTAGTTTCTGGCGGTACACCCTTAAAAGCAAATTTAACTCTTGTAATTATAACATCCATGGCTTTAATGCATTCATTTTTTGTGCCTAATACTAAAATAAAGCAGTCTTTTTCCTTTGTGCTTAATTTCTCTTTAATTATATTAATTTCTCCTTTAGATAAACTATATTTACTCAGTTCTTCATCGGAATGAATAATTCCTCTTAGCCCTGAGATTAGTCTTACTTTGCTACTAATTTCCGTTCCAAATCTATAATCTTCCATTAATTCTTTCCCAAATAATTCTTTAAATCCACTAAAATTTATTCCATATATTTTTTTTCCTGATTTAATACCCTTAGCTAAAAATGAGGATTTAATATTTTTTAATGAAATTGTTAAATCAATTGGCTTATTTGGAATATCATTTTCATTGAGCTTTCTTCTTCGAAGCTCTTCTTTTATTTCAAGGAGTTTTAATTGACGTGAAATCTCATGATTAATTAAGAGAGGGATCCAACCTAATTTTTGAACTCCTTTAATCTCAATTCTAGTTCCTGCTTCAATACTTACATTAACATCTTGTCTAATCGATCCGAGAACTTTTTTAACTTTTGTTGACCATAAGAGTAATCCAATCCTTTCAGCACACTCTCGACACTCATCGGGATTATTTATATCAGGTTTGGTAGTAACTTCAATTAATGGAATTCCTAATCGATCTAATCGAAAGAAATTGATTTTATTTTCTGTTTTAATTTTTCTTGCAGCTTCTTCCTCCAAACTTAATATATCTATTCGAATTTTTTTACCACTTTTTAAAGTCAGATAACCTTCGGTACCTAAAATCATTGTTCTCTGAAAACCACATGGAACACTTCCATCTAAATAATTTTTTCGGCACACATGCATTTCTTCGATAATATTAGCATTTAAAAGTATAGCAATTTGTAATGCTATCATTCTCGCTTTATTATTACATGAAAAAGGAGGTGTATCATCAAGTTCATAAGTACATACCACATCATTATAGCCTTCATAAATAATTCCCATTCCCTTTTCATATTCTGTAAGCATTGCCTGATCATAAGTGCCCATTTCTCCTAATACAGGTCTCATTTCTCTACTAATAGTAAAATCTGGCTCTCGAGTTCCTTGAAGTTTAGCTGGACATCTACAAAACAACTTTTTTTTTGTATCAAGTTGTTGATGGATCTCTAATCCACATTTAAGACCTAATTTTTCATAATCATATTGTTGAGTCATACTCAATCAAATTTTTTTTAATGATTATCCAATACAATAAATAGTGAAGTAATAAATCTTATTCTTGTTTTCAAAAAAGGTTTGGGATATTGTAAGATAAGGTGATTTAAAAGTTTAATAATAATTTTATCAAGAAAGCTTTGTAGAAACATATACACCGTCTGGTTTATATCCTAAATCATAAAACCAATCTTTTACACCAAGACCACTAATTACAGCTAGTTTTTTAGAGTTAAAATCTTCAGATGCTATTTTTTCAGCATTCTTCATTAAAAGTTTTCCAAATCCTCGGTGTTGAATTTGAGAAAAATAATTTGGTTTCATATCTTTTGGGACTAGTTCACCTACAACTTTAATTTCCCTTACGACTATTGTTTTTCCATCATTCAATTCAGGTCTGTGTGCAAATTCGGAAGGTTTTCTTAACCTTAAATATCCAACTAAATAACCTTCTTTCTTATTTTCATATGATAAGAAGATCTCATTTCCTTGAGATGCATCATAATCAAAACGGTATAGCTTTATATCGCCGAATGAGGCTTCATTGATAACTTTTTTTCTTGTACTGATTCCATATTCCCTGCATCTTATACATTTACAAGTTTGTTCCATCTCACTTAACTTTTCTTGCACTAATTGTCGTAAATTGCTATGTTTACACCCTGCTTCGATTAATGTTGCGGGAATATCTCGCATAATTCTTTGGATTCGAACATACGGAGGAAGCTCTGTTTTAGCTTTGGCAATTAAATCTATTAATTCTTTATCAGAATATGGTACATATTTACCTTCTTTCCACCAATTATAAAGTTCAGTACCATTTATTACTAGTGTTGGATAAATCTTTAACATATCAGGACGATAATCTGGATTAGTAAATAAGTTATCAAATAATTCTAAGTCTTTATCAATGCTAGAACCAGGTAAATTTGGCATAATGTGCGCATTAATTTTTAATCCGGCATCTTTAGCAATCCTTATCGATTCAATACTATCAGAAATAGTATGTCCTCTCTTAACTAAATCATAGATTTCATTATAAATAGTCTGAATACCAATTTCGACTCGAGTTGTTCCAAAGTGGAGCATATCATCAACATGAGGTTCTTTGCAATAATCTGGTCTTGTTTCAACTGTAATACCTATAACTCTTCGTTTAGCTTTTTCTGCTAATATTTTAGCTTCTTCTAAACTGGTTGTTCTTTGTTCTATTATTCCTTCCAATGCTCCTTTAATGAATTGTGTTTGATAGTTAGGATCTGTTGATAAGAACGTTCCACCCTGAATAATAAGCTCAATTTTATCTACTTTATGTCCAATTGCTTCTAGATCCTTAATTCTTGATCTAACTTGAAGATATGGATCATAATTGCAATGAATAGAGCGCATGGCTGATGGTTCCCTCCCGGTGTAGGATTGTGCTACTTTAATTCCAGGTTGGGAATGTTTTCCCGGACAGTAAATACATTTTCCTGGACATGGAAGAGGTTTAGTCATAATGGCAATTACTGTAACACCAGATATAGTTCTTGTTGATCTTCTTTTAAGAAGATTTGTGATAATTCTTTTTTCTTCAGGTGTAGCGAAATGTAATATGGTGGCATTTTTTATCACTTTATCAAATCCATAGTTTTTACAAAAATGTCCCTTAATATTAGTAATCTTTTTCCGAGAGGTATTGGGATTCTTAAGTAAATATAGTATTACATCCCTAGCAATTTTTTTAATTGTATTAGAATTTAAATCTTCTTGATGTGCCATTATTTAAAATGATTTTAATCATTTAGAAAAATCCTATAATCTAAATATCTATATTATTTGTCAAAATAATATTTAATGATTTTTTGTTATGTGCTGGGAGGAGTATTTTCTAATAATTATAAAAAAAATGTTAAGCTTTTTTAAAATCTTTAAAATAAAATAGACTTTCATTGATTGTCCTATCTTGTAAAAATTGTTTTAACTCAGTATAATTAACTAGGTTAAATTCTCCAAAAATTCTTTTAATTTTTATTCTTAAACTTTGATAATCTAAATCATATTTTTCATGTATATAAGTACTATTCTCTGAATTTTTTATATCTTTTAAAAATTGAATGATGTGTGGATCTTCAAAAAGATTATAATGCTCAGGAGAGTTTATATATCTAAAAACATGGTCTACAGTTCTATCATAAAAAAATCTATGTGCTTCTCCATGATTATTAACCCCAAATCCCCCAAGGATTTCTCTAATTCTTTTATTAAAAGTAATTTCTGTTTTAATACCATATTTCTCATATAGACTTCCCGTTAGAAAATCTCTCTGATATTTAATATTTTTGATATCAGTTAAAAATTCTTTGATGTTGGGTATTTTTTTAGTAGTTATTTCATGCATTTCTTTAAGGTGGTTTAACATTTCTTTTGTAGGATTTTGCCATGATTTTTTAGCACTATTACTCAAATTTGCACATATTCTTTTTCTCTTATTTTTATTATCCCATCTTTTCTTTAAATCTTCTGTAGCTTGTTCCTGACGTTTTTTTGTTTTCCATAGTTCTTTTGACCTTTTACTGCATTCTTCTCTACGTTCGTCATTATCCCATGCTTCTAAATGAGAATTACTTAATCTTTCTCGATATCCTGGTGTATTCCATACGTCTGAAACACTTTGACTTACCTTGTTTTTTGTGATAGGACTCAATCTTCCTCCTGATCGTCCCCCAGTAGTTAAATTATATCCATTGTCTGGGTTCATTGAATCATAAACGTCTACTATATAATGACTCTCTTTATTATCTAACTCAGACTGACTATAAGCAAGATCGATTAGCCTAAGATCCCATGCATCATCTGGATATTTAGCAATAGCATTATGTATATACCTTGCTGAGATTGCTTCTAATGGTTGTTCATTTCTTTTTTTTCTTAATACTTTTCCATGACTAAATATCTCCCCCCATTCCTCTTCTATAGTACGTATAGTTTGTCCAACATAAACCATTTTATTTTTAGTTGCTTGATTTATAGCTACATAAATAAATCCATAAAGATTATTTATTTTTCTTAAAAATTGATTTTCATCATAAATAATCCACTGAAGTGAGAATATTTTCTTTCCAATATGGAATATAATTGGGGAAATTTCTCTAATTTGAATGATTGTTAAATTGTTTAATAAATTAGTGCAGTTCTTTAGATATAAAAAGACAAGTTTGATCAATGAAAGAAAGAGTTTTTTACCTTCTCGGATATGTGAGAAAGATTTTGAAATTTTACCTTTATTTTGATCTATAAAACTCTGTATCTCACTTGAAATTTGAATTGTTTTAAAATTCCATTCTTTAACTAAGATCAAAACATCATAATCAAAATTATCTGTCATATTCTTCTATTTTAGATTTTATACTTATGTCAATATGATAATTAATTGTTAAAAATATATAAAAAAGAAAAGTGTAGTAATAATTTTTAATTTTAAATTGATTAATAATCTGAAACTATACTAGTAGAAGTTTTGTAAGAAGAAATATATCGTAAAATTGAAAGGAACAGGATATTATATAAAGACTAATTAATAAAAAAATAGAAAAATGAATTGATAAACTCTTTTTCTATTTTATATTAAATTCTTTTTCTCAGAATGATAATTATTAATATTTAAAGTTAAAGTACAACTATATTTGACATGGAAGATTTGAATAAGGAATATGAGATTGTGATATATGGCGCGGGTGCTATAGGTGCTTCAATTGGTGCATGGCTAACACCTTATTATGATAAAGTCTATTTGTTGGCACGCGGTCAAAATGCCGAAGTTATGAAGAATAAAGGAATAATTATATATAGAAAAGAAAAGCCCCCAAAAGATCCAATTCCTGTGAAAATTATTCAAGATTTAAACGAAAAGCCCTCAACTAATGTCGTAATCATAGCTGTTAAGAACTATAACCTAGAGGAAGTTGCAAAAGATATTTATGAGAAATTAGGAGATAAACCAATCATTATTGCATTACAAAATGGTACGGAAAACCAAAAAGTGTTGCCTAAATATTTCTCTAAAATTATGTACGGAGTTATCATGATATCGGCATGGAGGGATAGACCAGGCATATTTGGATATTTGAATCGGGGATACCTCATTCTTGGTACGCTTGACAATAATTTACAGAAAGAATTAAAAGAAATGAGTGAAATATTAAGTAGAGCTACAATGGTTCAAATCTCCAAGAAAATACAGGATGCTATTCATGGTAAAATGATTTTCAACCTTTTAAATTCCATTTTAACACTAATCAATCATAATAATCCTACTCTAAAATCAATCTCACTTTTGAGGGAGATCATCGTCACTACTTTGAATGAAGGTATCAACATAGTACAAGCTGCTGGTTATCATGAACATAGTTTACCAGGTTTTGTACCTTGGAAAGAATTACGAGATGCTGTAAATTTACCCCCCGAAAAGGCAGATAAATTCTTTTCAAGATTTTTCATAAATAGAGGCCCAAACAGTATGATACAGGATATGATAATTCGTCAAAAAGGTCAATCAGAACTAGAATACCTGAATGGTTATTTCATAAAATTAGCTAATTCCTTAGGAATAGATGCTCCATTTAATAAAATTCTCTATAAATTATGTAAAGAAAACTTCAAGAAGACACCATATCAGCCACTTGAACCAGAAGAAGTATATGATCTTCTAAAGTGATATGAATCAAATCAATTGCTTTCTTAATGTCTCTCCAATGATAAGAAGAATAGTTTATGTAATGATTGAATTCCTCCAGAATATATGTTGGAATATGAATATAGAGAATATCAAGCTTTATACATATCAGAAATCCAAATAAAAGAACTTTCTCTTATTTTTAAACAATATTCTGTAATTTTTGGGAAAAGAATATCTAAGACTTTTTTTCATCTGTTATTTTGATAATTTGAATCAAAAGATTTAATACAATAGATATGATTATCTTATAGCAGAAAATATTTTTTTGGTTGTATAAATGACTGAAATTACCATTAAAGAGGGATTTATGTATGGTGCTTGGAGAACCCCAGAAAACCTCTGGAGTGATATGAAAACATCAATTCATAATGATAATACTGCAAAAAAAGTAGGAATGAGAGGTGGGACAATTCCAGGAACAATTCATTTAAGCTTGTTCGCTCCGTTATTACTTGAAATTTTTGGGCAGCGATGGTTTGAAAAAGGATCATTAAGCATGTATTATACATTTGCTACGATTCATAAAGAAAAAGTAAGAGGGGTTGTTAAGATGCCCCTTGAGGAATCTAATGATGTTCAAGTAGAAACACGAGTTGAGATGCCAAGTGGACAAATCGTTGCGACAGGTACAGCAGCAATTGGTGAACCAAAAGAATTATCTTACCTTCAAAACATAGAACTAAAAAATAGTAAACCCGAGGATCTGCGAATTTTAGCAGGAATGAAAATAGGAGACGATCTAAATACGAAAGATGTCTTAATCTCCCAAGAGGATGCAAATGAAGGATTAAAAACTATAACTGATCATCTTGATTATTATAAAGGAAATTCACCGTGGGGAAATTCAATTCTATCACCAACAGCTATCTTTTGGACGATGTCTCTAAACTCAAAGATCTTAGATATTGCGAGAACCCAAGGTGTACCATTTTATGGGGCTACTGAAATTCGAAATATTAATGGACCTGTAATGGTTGGGGTTCCTTATGAAGCAACTGGAAAAGTAATATGTGCGGGTGTTAGTCGAAAGACAGAATATTATTGGTACGATGCTATCTTAAAAGAAAAAGAAGAAGGAAAACCAGTTGCCTCTCTACGTCAAATGAATCGTTATATGAAAGCCGGATCTCCCCTTTATAGCGAAGCTGTATAGCTTAAAATCACTTTAAAAATTTTTTTATCTTTTTTAAATCTTGAAAAGAAGTCTAAATATCCAGAAATAACTCAATAAATCAAAGTTTATAATTTTACTTTTTGATATCAAAATCGAATTTTATTTATTTAAGTTTAAAGAATTGGATTTTTTTATGTAAAAAAAAAGTTTGATACAAATACAATCTATTTGGATTACCCTCTATCAGGGCCATTAATTGCATATAATCCTGATGAGATAGAAGGAATTTCACCAAAAATCATACGAATAGAATAAAATTTTATCTTAAGTTGGAACTTTTTTACAATTTCTAAAGCTTTCATATGAATTTCAAGAATTCCCATATGGATTTCTAAATTTTCATTTTGATAACTTTCTATGAGAATTTGAGGATTTTTTTCAATATCATCAACGATCCATGGTCCTAATTTAATATTAGTCGAACGACTCAAACCCATACTAAAACTAGTTATTACTCCGTTTCGTTCAATTACTTTACAAAGTTCTGGGAAAGTAGTAAAAAGATCCATGAGAAGGGCTGAACGATCTGCCTTAAAATGCTTTAAATCAAGTTGAAAGACCTTTCCTAAATCATCAAAAGTCATTAATCGAACGAAGGGGCTTATTTTATTATTATGAGTTTGAATTTTACCATTTAATCGAAATGATTTACAGTATTTTTTAAAACCGACTCTCTCATATAAAGGAATTGCGTTTTCTATCCCATCGAGCATGATAGTATTTATACCTAAATTCTTTGAATAACCGATTGCATGTTTTAATAATTGAGTACCAATTCCTTGTCCCCTATATTCTTTTAAGACAATAACATTTCCAATAAAACTAAATGTATCATAAGGAGTTAAAGATATAGTTCCTATTAATTCATTTGAACCAATTTCTTGAGCTATAAAATAACTTTTTGGAGAAAATGAATGTAAAGAAATTAATTCTTCTTTCATTACACCCCAATTTTCTTTTTCAGTCAAATGGTGAGCAAAATCAATTTCTGAGGTTTTTAATTGTTTAATTTTTATCATTTTTTTTTCTTGAATTAAATTTAAACCTTATTTGAATAACTATTGAATAATTTTCATATTTTTACTATTAATGGGAAATAATTAAAATCATATTTATTTTTAGAATACAGAAATTACTCTTGAATGAGAAAAATAAGAAAATTAAAAAG
>JBHLQA010000004.1:0-22569 GCA_048885285.1 Candidatus Odinarchaeota archaeon | reverse complement strand
ACCTCAGTTAAATCATTTTCATCATCCCAACGTTTAGAAGTTGCATAATGCTGTCCAAAAGCATCATTCGAAAATAAAACATTCTTCCCATTCTCATCAGTCATAAAAGAAACCATAGAATCAGGCCAATGAATCATTGGTATTGGTACAAATGTAAATATTTTACCGTTTCCAATATCTAAAGTATCTCCTTCCTCAACAGCTCTAATTTTATTAAATATATCTTCATCAACTTCCTCGTGAAAGTGAGCTTTTAAAATTTCAACTCCTTTCTTAGAAGCGATTAATTCAGCATTAGGCAGATATTTAAGAATTAGTGGAAATGACCCAGAATGATCCATCTCAACATGGTTTGTAATAAAGTAGTCAATTTCGGAAGGATCACACACATCTTTAATGTTCTTTAAAAAGTAATCAAAATATGGACGTTTAACGGCATCAATCAATACAGTTTTCTCTCCTTTAACTATATACGCATTATAACTACTACCTCGATGTGTAGAATATCCATGAAAATTTCTTACCTCCCAATCAACATAACCAATATAATAAATATTTTTCATTAGTTCTAAATGAGTAATTTCAATTTCACCTTTTATTATTAGGATTTAATTATCATTTCATATAATTAATTCAAATCAGATTAAAAACTTATATTCTATTTATTATAAGATTTGCAAGAAAATAATCAATAAAAAAAAATTAAAGAAGAGGATAGAATTATATTTAACTAATTTTTTCAAACATGTCTTTTCCTACTCCACAAACAGGGCAAACCCAATCATCTGGTAAATCTTCAAATTTTGTACCTTCAGCTTCTTCATCATAAACATATCCACAAGCTTGACATTCCCATTTTGCCAAATTTAACACATCCTTTAAATTTTAAGTTGGAGAATTTGATTATATAGTTAGAAATTGAAAATATATTAAATATATTAATTTAATATTTTATAAATTGATCCAATTAGATTAGAAAATAGAAAATAATAATCTAAATCTTAAATTTGAAAAGAATCTGTTAAATTAAAACAAGAAATAAGTATAATATTTAGATTAAGGAAGATTCTGTTATTTTTGTTTTTAAAAGCTATTTAATTTTATAAATAATTCAGTTCCAGTTTGTTATTGAATTTCTTTTTTAACAAAAAATTTTTTTGAAGAACGACATTTAGGACATTTATAATTATTCTCATCCAATTCTTCAAAAGCTATATCTTTTTCATTATCATCATAAATGTAATTACATCTTTTACATCGATAGATTGAAATTATATCTCACCTCATTATAAATTTAGTTGGAATTTATTTTTTTTTTTGTAAAATCTTTTTTAGATCCTTTACAGTTTGGGCATTTCCATTCGGGTGGAAGATCTTTGAAAAGAATACTCATTTTAGCCTCATCATATTCTAAACCACAATTATTACATATATAAGAATTTAATTCTAGTAATTTTTTCAATTCATCCCTATCAACATCTTTTTCCATCTTGTTATAAACATAAGATATTGCTTTATTTTCCCCAAATAAAATGGCGCCTTTTAATGTATTTCCCTTTAACACTAACTTTTGATAACAACAGTCTTTTTTATCGGCTTTTTTAAGAATTTCCCAGGCACCACCCTCTTCTTTACTTGGATCTATAACTCCAATTGAAGTTAATTCTAATCCAACTATTTTAAGGGTATTTTTTGGAGTAGTACCTTTATAATTAACTTTTTTTAATCCAAGTGCAGAAGCAGCGACTATTTTTGATTGTTCCATACACGCTGGAATAATACCCCAAATTTGATTTTTGTATTCTATACAGTCTCCAACAGCATAAATATCTTGTTTACTTGTTTCTAGAAATTCATTAACAACAATTCCTTTATTAGTATCTAAATCTGCTTGCTTAGCAATATCAATTGTAGGACGAATCCCTGCTTGAATCAATATAATTTCTCCATTTAATACCTCTCCACTCTTTAATTTAATTCCTGAAACTATACCATTTCCTAGAATTTCTTCTGTAGTCGCATCTAAAACAACCTTAATTCCTCTGTTTTCGATTTCTTCTTTTAGCATTTCAGCACATTCAATATCTAACTGTCTTGGTAATAAACGGGGAAAGAATTCTATAACTGTCGTGTTTAGATTACAATTATTTATTTGATTTGCTAATTCTAATCCAAGTAATCCTCCTCCAATAATTATTGCTTTTTTAACATTTTTGTTTTTTATAAATTCTTTTATCTCTAACGCATCATCAATACTTCGTAATGTAAATAGCCCTTGCTTTTTATCTCTCATCTCAATAGCATTCTTGATTGGAGGAATATTCGGAGTACTTCCAAGTGTTAAAATGAGCTTATCATAGCTAATAATATCATTAGCAACTTCAATTTGAATTGTTTTGTTACTTGGATTGATTTTGCTAATTCTTTTATTTAAATATAATTTAATATGTTTATTTTTATACCAATCTTCTTTAAAAACAATTAAATCATCAATTGATACTCTTTCAGATATCAATTCTGGTAGAATGACTCTTGTATAGTAAGGGTATCTTTCTTGGGTATATATATCTATTTCAATATCATTGTTAAGATTTCTTAGGTTCTGGGCAGTAAAAGTACCAGCAACATTATTCCCTATTATTACGACTTTCATAGAATAACTAGTTTTTACATTTTATATTAAAGTTTTCATTATCATTCATTAATCTCCTCATATATACTACTTTAATTTGATAATTTTAATTTTCTATTGTCTCTACTTCTAATTATAAACGATGGCTAAATTTTATTAATTTCAAATAAAAGTATCTCATGGTAGAAAGGAAATATTGATCTTAAAATATATATATTACAATAAGTAGAAAAATATTAAAAAAAAATTTAAAAATTAATTAGGTAATTTAAAATTTATATCATCTTTAAGAGTTTTTTTTGTTGATTTTATATTCTCTTTTGCAATTTTTAGATTTGAAGTAGTGGATTTCATTGTAGTAATTATTGTATTAATAGATTGATTAGCTTTTTCTGTGCTTGAATTAACATTTTCATTTAAGAGAATAATATTAGTAGATATCTCTTTAATAGCCTTGAAAATAGACTGAAGTGCATTACTACTTAAGTCTTTTAAAGTCTTATTCATTGTTTCCCAATTATTATAAAATTCTTCAAGACTGTTTTGTTTTTTGGTCTTTTTCTTTCTAAATCTCATTATATATACCCCTAATCCTTAAATTACAACTTAAAATTAAAAAAGGACAAATAGCAACTAGTTAAAAACTATCCCTTAACCAATATTTGCAACGTGTGTATACCTAAAAATTCTTCTATTTAAACTTTTTTCCATGAAACTATAACGAACAATTAAAAGTAAACCATATCAGAAAAGTGAATTTAAGAGTGTGAAACTTTTGTAGAATTAGCAGTTTTAATATCTTATTTTAAAGTGTTAATAGCATATTGTAATCTTTCAGATTAATCGCTATATTTAATAATTAGTAAAATAAAGAGAAAAGAACAATATAAAAGCTTAAACTTTAAGAAGAAATAAAAAAAAAAGGATGATTGGTTAGTCTAAAAGCCTTTTTTCACCTTTAAGGGTTTGTATTTTGCTGATTTCTTGGGTTACTTCTAGGGTACCTAAATAATGTCCTTCTTTATCTCTTACAGGAAAATATCGAATATATAAGAATAAATCACTTAAAGGAATCCAAAACTCTGCAAAATCCCTTTTATTATTCTTAAAATCATTCAATATTGCATTAACTTTATCAAGACTTTTAGGAGGATGACAATTTTGAACTTTTTTACCTATTACTGAGGGAGTTCTTTTAAAAATTCTTTTATCTCCTTTGCTATAGTATTTTACCTTATCTTCCAAGTCTATAAAAGACATTTCAAGAGGTAAAGTATCAATAATTAATTCTATTAACTCAATTGGTAAGTTTTCTAACAATTTTTCTTCACCATTTTAACTTTTAATTTGTATTAATTTATTTTGCCATTTATTATCAATTAAAATTTAGATGAACATGTTCGAAAGTAAAAATAAATTCTCAATTCTATTTGATTTAATTATGACCGAAGCAAAACAACCTAAAACAGTAAAAAGAAAAATTATAAAAATTGATGAAGATCTTTGTACAGGATGTGGAAATTGTATCGTAGACTGTGCAGAAGGAGCACTAAAGGTAATCGATGGAAAAGCCAAGGTCATAAACGAAGTTTTCTGCGATGGTCTAGGTGCGTGCATTTCTGGCTGTCCTGAAGGTGCACTTGAAATAATTGAAAGAGAAGCTTTAGAGTTTGATGAAGAATCTGTTGAGAAACATTTAGAATCAATGAGTTTGAATAATAAAGTTGAACAAGAACTAATTCAGGAAACATTTTCTGAGCACTCTCATCAATATGGTTGCCCTTCTGCTAAAACAATGGTTCTTGAAGAACCAGAAAAAAAAAAGGAGATATCAGGAAAGATCACTTCGACTCTTAGACATTGGCCTGTTCAGATGCATTTAATTAATCCCAAAGCCCCTCATTATCAAGGAGCTGATGTATTACTTTCAGCAGATTGTGTCGGCTTTACATACGGTGATTTTCATAGAGATTTCATGAAACAAAAATCTATTGCAATTGCTTGTCCAAAACTCGACCAAGATAAAGAAGTATACGTAGAAAAAATTAAAACTTTAATTGATGATGCAAAAATAAATACTCTTACAGCTGTTATTATGGAAGTTCCTTGTTGTTCTGGTCTATTAGCTTTAGCTCAAGAAGGTTCTAAACGAGCAAGTAGAAAAGTTCCAATTAAATTAGTTGTCGTAGGTATAAAAGGAAATATTTTAAAAGAAGAATGGGTATAACTTTTTTTTTTGTATTTCTTATTAATTATTTCTCAAATAAGACTTTCTTTTTGATTATTTTTCTGAGCATTACTGATAATGCTGACTTAGATTTGCCCAATTCGTTAGCTAATTCTTCTAGGGATATTTTTCTTGGAATTTCAAAAAAACCTGAAGAAATAGCCTTATCAAGGATCTTTGATTCATCAAAAGTTAATTTACTTTTATCATCTTCAATAGAATATGGTGATATACCAATTCTTAACAAATCAAAACTAATATTTTTCTCTTCAAAAAGAGTCAATAGTTGATCTATCCTGTCCCTACTTGAAATCAGTCTCCAGTATGCATATCCTTCTTCTACTCTCACTGGAAAGTTTACTAGAACGCCACATTTTATTATAGCATATAATAAATAAGGATCTTTTGTTTTTACATTAAATTTAATTTTATTTTGTTCTTTCTCTAATATGCTTAACTCGAAGACAGAAGGATGTTTCTTAATCTCTTTAATAATGGAATCGATATCATAATGCAATATTTCAATTAGACTATTTCCAATGGATTCCTCAAGATCATAAGGCAGAAAATGGGAAATTTCCATTTTTATATCTGGATAGTTTTTAAAAATTTCAGAAATCCATATCTGATCTGGAAACCTAATTTTAATTCTTGCTAAACTCGGTCTATTTGTATCCATCTTTTAATATTGGAATTTTAGATTTTAATAATTTTATTCTATGCAATAATGATCAATTATTAATAAAAGCAAGTTAAATGCATTATTATGGTTGAAAAGAAGAATTTATTACTTGGGATATGTGGAAGTCCTCGAAAACAAGGAACTGATTATGCCGTCCAATATGCTTTAAATTATGCTGCTAATAAGTTTGGCTTTGAAACAGAGTTTTGGAGTGTTAGAAATAAAAAAATTAACTTTTGTATTCATTGTGATTATTGTATTCGAGAAAAAAAAGGGTGTATCAATAAGGATGATATGGAAGACCTTTATTCAAAATTAGAAGAAGCAAAATTTTATCTTTTTGGTACTCCAATATTTCAAGGTAATTTATCAGGTCAATTAAAAACAGTAATGGATCGGTGTCGTGCTATGGTCGCTAAGAATCCTAATGTGTTTAAAGATAAAATTGGAGCAGCATTAGCTTTGGGGGGAGATAGAAGTGGAGGTCAAGAGATTGCTATAAGAAGCATTCTGGATTTTTACCTACAAAATCATATTTTACCTGTATCTGGAGGAGCATTTGGCGCAAATTTAGGTGCGAGTTTATGGAGTCAAGATATGGGAAAAAAAGGTATTGAGATGGATGAAGAAGGATTGAGGACGATCCGAAAAGTAATAAAAAGATTAGCTGAATTAAAAAAATAAAAAAGGAAATGGAAATTATAAAAATCTATTTAACTCCAAATAGTTTCTTTGCTTCTTTTTCTCTAAGACCGGAAATACCCCACAGTTCTTT
This sequence comes from Candidatus Odinarchaeota archaeon, assembly GCA_048885285.1. Lineage (GTDB taxonomy): Archaea > Asgardarchaeota > Lokiarchaeia > Sigyniarchaeales > SOKP01 > Loki-b32. The sequence continues at coordinate 16,253 of JBHLQA010000004.1, read as the reverse complement.
AAACCAATATTTACCTTTATGGATTACTACAGGAGTATTTACTATACAGCCTTCCTTATCACAGAAAGTTGTTAAAAAATTATCATCGTTAAGTAGTTCATGAACAAATTCCTCATCATTTATATCTCGTTCAATATATCTAACATTATGTTCTTTTAGCCACTCTTTTAATTCAGCACACCTATGGCAGCCTTCTTTACTTATCACTATTGGTGTCTTTGATTCAGACATTATTTATCATTCTTTTTGTTTATTTCTAGAGATAAATAAAATTTATAAAAAAGATTTAGATTCTAAATTATAAATATTCGGAGTATTTTTTTTTTAGATATCTTAAAAAGTTAAATGCTAGAAAAAAGGTAAATTCAGAGTATAATTTTTATGAAATTTTAGTGGAATTTTATCTCTATTTGAAGACTTTGAAATTTATAATTAAAAAGCTTTTGAAAGTTTTTCTTTATTCCTTGTTTCTTGAACTAAAATCGCAAAATTCTTGATAGCATCTTCTGATCTGGTAAAAAAAGGAATATTATACTTACCAAATAATCTTAATATTTCCAAAGCTTCTTCACTTTCCATCACTGAATAAAAGAAAACTGGTTTTGGGTATTTTACTATTCTTTCCAACATTGGTATAAGAAGCTCTATTGTTTCTTCATTTCCCCTTGGACCAACTGGTAATGATGTAAACATTCCTTCTATTTTAGGTTCCTCTAAAACAGCTTTTTGAATAACTTCCATAACATTTCCAAAAAAACCCATTCTCCGAAAAAGATTTACTTCTTTTTCATCTGTAGCATCTTTTCCAGTTGTATTATTATCAGCATTTTTAGCTTTTTTGGCTGCGTCCATTATTGCTTTTTCTATTGTAGGCCAAGAATCAACGAGAGCAAATCGGTTAGGAGGCATCCAATCAGGGAATACACTTTTGAGAATGTTATAACTATTGTGTCCAAATTCAGGAAACTTTAAACCATATTTCATAGCAACATCACCCATAATAGTACCCATACCACCACTCCCAACAACAAGGGCAATATTTCCTTTCTTTGGAAACTTTTTACCAGATTTATACATCATAGAAAATGTCCTCATAAATTGGAACATTTCAAGAAAATTATTTGCTTGAATTACTCCTGCTTGTTTAATAACAGTATCAATTAATCTTTCATCCTCAGCTAAAGCACCTGTGTGACTAGAAGCAGCTCTCATCCCTTGGCTTGTTTTTCCACCTTTTACAACGATAATCGTTTTTTTAGGTAATTTTTTTGCTTTTTTGCATAAAGAGATGAATTTTCTGGGGTCTTTAAATGACTCTAAATATATTGCAATGACGTTTACCGTATCATCTCTTAAAATATATTCTAAAAACTCATTTTCTCCTAAGTCCATCTTGTTTCCAATTGAAACAATATACCTAAATCCTAGATTTGGATACTGTCGAAATATTAATGGTGCTATTCCACCATTCAAGAAACCACTTTGGGTGATGATCGCAACATTTCCTCTTTTATAATTTGTTAAAATAAATTGTCCAGTGAAGAAACCTCCTTTTTTATCATCATAATCTCCATCTATCCTACTGATTCCCATACAGTTAGGTCCAATAATATGTAACTTAGTGAAATTTTTTGTAATAGCGACAATTTCATCCCGTAATTTTAATCCTTCTACACCAACTTCCTCAAAACCAGCGCTTTGGATAATAGCCGCTTTTATTCCTTTCTTAACACAATCTCTTAGAGTATTAGTTACAATACGATTATTTACATAAAAAATAGCAAGATCTATCTCCCCTTCAATGTCTAAAACAGATTTATTAAATTTGAAACCACATAATTCATTTTCTTCATTATAGTTAGGATTAACAGGATAAATTGGTCCTTTGTAGCCATTTGAGTGTAGGTTTTCAACTATACGATATCCACCTTTCATAGGAACTATTGAAGCTCCAATTACTGCAACAGATTTTGGATTATAAAATAAATCAACAATTTCAATAACTGAATTTCTCATCTTTTCCTTCAATTCTTACAACAGAGCACAAAAAAGTATCTCTTCTTTTTTTTATAATGTTCAAAAGATTGGATTATTTATGATTTTTTCTATAAACATTTATAAATTCATAATAACATAAAATGAGATGTAAATTCAGAGTCGGATTTCAATGAATTTTCTTTGTTAAATTAGCTAGTAAATAGATATTAGGACTTTACCTGAATAGGTGAAAATATAAAAAAACATCGAGTTTTGTATCATAAAATGCTTTTCTATATTTGTTGATGGATAAACTATAGAATTAAAATTCCCTTATTTCATCTAACTGAGAATCTATTATTCCAATGGATAAAAATAAACCTAAAAGTTGACTAGCAGTTATATTATGCTTTTGGATTATTCTTTTTACCTCATTATAATCAAAACTTATATTAATTTTTAGACCAGTGTTGTAAGATAATATTGGATCTTTATCATTATTATCCAATCCGAATTGTACCACTTCCATTTCAGGTATCTTCTCCATTACAGCAAGCCAATTAATTAATCTTTGCTTTTTGTGGGAAGTTATTTCCAAATTTTTAATATATTTCCCAGATATTTTCCTATCACTAACTTCAAGAGCATTCCCAAATGCATATTCTAGATTAAGTCTTTTTTTAAGTAAATCAGTAAAAAGTGATAAGCTGTTACTAAGAAGCGCTATTGTGTATTGCATTAACTTTAAAGCACGAATAAATTCTTCTGTTCCAGGAGAAATTCTTATTGTTGAAATTAGTTGATCTAATATATTGATATCCATTTCCTTCAGGGCTTCAACACCTAATTCCCGAATTTCTTGACTATTTTTAGTCGTCTTTAGTTTTTGGAATATTTGCCTATCTGAATCATTTAACTGGATTTCATTAAGGATTTTATTTAGACCTTGTATTTGAATTAAATTTTCATCCAAATCGAGAATCAGCAGTTTTCTAGTCTTCTTCATTAAAACATTTTCAGCTTCAATAATTATTTGGAGACCTAAATCTTCGCCTAAGTTTCTAAGTCCTTGGATAAAAATATCTCTTGATATCTCTAAATCAGATATATTAAGCAAACTTTCACAAGCAATAATTTGACCTCGAGAGATCATGTTCAGTTTGTGAATATTTGCATTGTTTTGACCAGCATAGTTAGAAAAGGTAGCAATTAATCCTGGTTTATCAGGACCAACAAATACAAAACTTAACCACGATTTTGTACTTTTTCTTATTCCACCTTTAAAGGATTTAATTGAAATATTTAAATCACTTCCTGCGGATAATTCTTGAAATCGTTCATTAAAGTATTTTAATGGTTTATCTACTGTTTTATCTGTGGGCTCAATGATCATGATAATATAAAAAAGGCCATGCGGAGCACTTTGTTCAATATCAATAATATTGAATCCCCCATTTGCAACAACTTTGGTAAGCATTGCAATTAATCCTGGTCGGTCTTGACCCATAGCATTTATTAGGTAATATTCTTCTTCATTTTCCATCATTTAAATCACCCAGCTCATCAAATGAATATTTGATATTAAGAAATTTAGATCTTAATTCATTTACTTCTCTTTTTATTTTATCAGGATTTTCATTATCTATTATAATACGCTTAAAAAATTCTGCTATAATCTTGAAATCTGGTTCTTTCATCCCCATATGTGTCATTTCCTGAACTCCTAGCCTAATTCCAGATGGATCTGAGGCGAGATCAACCTCGTCTCCATGGATTAAATTTTTATTTGTGATAATATCTGCTTTTTCAAGTAATTCTGCATTTTTAAGACCTCTCCCAAATTCAGACAGATCTACTACAATCTGGTGAGATTCTGTGTATCCTAAGTTTTTTCCAAGAACTTTAAAACCGTTCCTGTCAAGTTCCGTAGCTAATGCTTTTGCATTTTTTATAATTTGTTTTGCATAATCCTTTCCAAATCGATTCAGTTCCTCGCAAACGATAGATAACGGTGGAAGTCTATGTAGATGATGATTGCTAACTGTACCGGGGAATATTCCTTTCTCAATATTATGAAATAAAGCTTCATTATTTGTACAAATAATTGCTCCTTGTGGTCCAGGAAATGTTTTATGCGTTGAACCCATCAGTACATCAGCTCCTTCAAGGAGAGGGTCTTGAAATTCACCACCTGCTATTAAACCAAATACATGCGAGCCATCATAGTGTATTATTGTCCCGATATCTTTACAGATTTCTTTTATCTCCGCTATAGGATGTGGAAATAAAAAAACACTTGCTCCCAAAGTAATTATATCCGGTTTTATCCCTAATATAAGATTTCCAAAAAGATCCATATCTATATTATATTTTTCATAATCAAATGGGATATCAAAAATTTTTAAACCTCGAAGACCTGCACCCCCAAATTTTCTCATTGAAATATGGGCACCATTTGGCACACTCAAGGTAAAAAGTTTATCACCATAATTACAAAGCCCATAATATATTGCTATATTTGCTGTTGTAGCTGCCGGACAACGTACATCTGCAAATTTACAATTAAACAAATTTTTTACACTATCTATGGCAATCTGTTCGATTTCATCTTGAAAGCGTTGACCTTGATATTCCCTTTGATATACTAGCCCCTCAGCATATCTATGTGCAAAATCTGAGTAACTTAATGACCTTGCAGTTTGGCTTATTACGTTTTCTGAGGCAATTAAATTAATAGTTTTATTTCCTCGCCATGAATTTTGATTTTCAACACATTTTCGAATTTTTTTTAGATGTTCTTCTGATATAATACTGCACCTTTAGTTGTTCCTAATAAAATATACGGAAATAAGATAACTAATGATTTAAATCTAATAAAATAAGTGGATAAACTCATAAATATTTTTAAAAATTATTATTTACTTTAAAAATGGAATATTTCTATTAAAATTATTAATTTTTCTCCAGAGAAAATGTCAATAGAATATGACAAATCATTTTTATAAGATATTCAGTATTAATAATCATCAAAAACTCATGTAAATTAAAAATATAAAAAAAATAACTAAATCAGAATTTTGGTGATAATATTGTTAAGATTGAGAAAATCAAAAATAATAAAAAGGGTTAAAACTGCTCAATTTATGGGGAAACAATTATCTAGATTAAAAATGGGGCAATCATATTATTCAATTGTAGTTTCAACAGTAAGTGCTATCTCGTTGATTTCTTTAGCTTTTACAATAGATTTTTGGCTATTAATTATTATCTTCCCATTTTTACTCTTTGGAGCATTTATAGTTGGATATTTCTTAGATATTTATAATATTAATTCTATGGATACGCTCAAATCGAATGAAATTACTCATAGGTTTCTTACCACATCCGATATAAAAACGCAAGAATTTCAACTAATACAAACCGAGATTATTTTAGAAGCAATAAGTGCAATTCAAGAAAATAAAAAATTGGATCCGAATGATCTCTTAAAGAAATATGATGACTACTATAGAAAATGGAAATCTCCATCCTTATAGTCTATTTGAATGTGTTTTTATTAATAATATAATTTTGAATATAATTTATATGTTAACAGGCTAAATGAAGAAAATTAATAAGATTATAATTAAAACCTCTTTATTTTTAATTCTAATTTCTAAAATATCTAATAATTTATTAACAACAGATTATTATTTCTTATTCTTATTTTTATCTTAAGATGGATCAAAAAACTCGTAATGAAGCATTTAATAAGTTTGTAAAAAATTTATTCAATAGTTCTAATTGGAAAGAAAGAGCTTTTGCTGCTCAAAATCTTGGACAATTAAAAGAAGGTAGAGCTATTAATATATTATTTAGAGCTTTAAAATCTGAAAAAGATGCGGTAGTAATTAATCGAATTATTGAAGCAATGGGCGAAATTGGAGACCCGAAAGCAACAATGCCAATTATAGAATTCTTAAAGGGAGAACTAGAAAAACCTGAAGAACTTCAGGATAAAACAAGATTATTTATAATTATTGAAAGTCTTATGAAAATTGGAGATAAGAGAGCACTTGAACATTTAGGTATTTTGTTGGATTCTTGTTACAGTGATATTAGAACTTTGACTTTAGAAGCTTTTGAGTGTATCGATCCACAATGGAAATTGAGGATTAAAGAAAATTAATGCAAAAACTTTTTTAAAAATGAGGAGAAAATAAAATTATGTCTGAAACTATAGAGAAATTAGCAAAAACCATCAAAGGTTCTAAGAAAAACAGGGATATCACTCTTTTAACATTATCTACTTGCATGTGGTGCAAAAAATGCAAATCTTGGTTGCAGGATCGTGATATACAATATAAATATGTAGATGTTGATAAAATTAAACCTGGAGAAAAATTACAAATAATAGAATATCTAAAATATAAATATCAATCTAGAGTATCGTATCCATTCATGATTTGTGATAATGAATTTGTAGTAGGATACAATCCTGATAAATATGAAGAATTAATAAAATCTGGAGGGAAATAAAATGGATATGGAGACTTTTAAAGGAATGATGGAATATTGTAATAAAGTTCGTGAAAAGAATAATTGGATATTAAATAAAGATAAAGAAACATTAAATAATCTGATAAATGGTTTAGTAGAAAATAAGATTAATTATGGATATCAATCCTGTCCATGTCGTTTTGCTTCAGGTAATCGAGATTTAGATAGAGATTTAATATGTCCTTGCGATTATGCTCCGTTGGATATTAAAGAATATGGTGCATGTTATTGTAATTTATATCTACGAACGGATTATTATGATACAATTGGAACAAATTATATAGTTGTTCCTGAAAGAAGGCCTGAAGAGAAAGAAAATGCAGTATTAGAATATTTAAAGAAGTAAATAATATAAAAAATTCTTTTTTTATTTATAAATAAAATCCTTAAATAATACAATTTCTCTTTATAAATTATGACAGATAAAGACATATCTGATGATGAATTAGAAGACGAGCTTGATAAAGCATTCAAGGATAGTGAAAGGTTAAGAGATCATTGCGGATCTCCAATACCAAGTAATAGAGAAGTTGGTATACAAAGAACTGATGTTAAAATCAAAAAAGAATAGTAAAATCAATTTTTTTTTTAATTTTTAAACTAACTAATCTAGTAATTTAAGTTTAGTAATAGCTCCAATTTGATTACATTCGGAAGGTTCTATTCTTAATTCTTCATCTGTTATTTTATTTGCTATAAAGGCATCAATCCAAGTGAGAGCTCAAACAGCAGAGAGGGCTATCATTATTGGATCTGACGCAGCTATGTGGGTAAAAAGTATATATATGCATTAAGGGAACAGAATATAAAATATTAAGATTTCAATCTATAATTCAAAAGCCTTAAAACAATACATTAGATTCTTTTTTTTTTAATGTAATTGAATTATAAATTGCTAATAATTCTTATTGATTATATTCTTAAATAAGAATATTTTATTTATATTTTAAAAGATTTAACGTTATAAATCCTTAAAATAGAAAAAAAAGACTAGGTTAGCAGAATAGGATGAAACAACGAATAAAAGGAAGAAAAAACTACCCTACTGATGAAGTAGACCCGATTAATTTTTTAAGTGATGAATCAGTAAAAGAAATGATTAAAAAACAGGAATACGTCAAATTTAAACCAGAGGATTATTATAAACTCTATAATTGCGTCCATTGTGGAGAGTGTGAGACAGAACACGAACGAATCATTTTAAAACAAAAATACATTAAAGATGGGAATACATTTGAGGAAATGGATGAAATGCGTGAAAATTTTGAAAAATATAGATCCCCATATCCAACAAATAAAATGCGTATAAAAAGATTTAAGGAAATTTCAAATGAATCTGATACCCTCTTTTTCATGGGATGTCTTTCGACTATAAGAATTCCTCGATATACCGAACATGCTCTTCAATATTTAATTCAACAAGAGGTAGATTTCACAATTTTAGATAAGGAAATTTGTTGTGGATGGCATTTAAAAATTAGTGGATTAAATGATGAGTATGAAATTTGTAAAGAGGAGAATAGAGATCTTTTTAATTCAAAAAAATTTAAAGAGATAATTTGTTTGTGTCCTGCTTGTTATTACCTTTTTAAAAATGAGATGGATGGTTTAGATGCGGAAGTGAAATATATTTCGAGCTATTTAAAGCCTCCAAATCTTAGTAAATCAGGTATTGTAGGAGTGCAGCATTTATGCCAATTAATGAATAGAGGAGAAAAAGGAGTAGAAAAACTTGTTGATAGTATTCTTAAAAAAATTGGCTATAATGTTATAGATATTCCCCATTGGTGTTGTGGTGGAGGTTCTGGTTGGATGGGTAGAACAGATGTAATAGAAAAGATCGCACATAAGAGAATGAATGATTTTAATCGAGAGGATCTTGATTATGTAACAACTTACTGTCCTTCTTGCTGGTGGATTCTTCGTCGATTCAGTAAAATATGTAAAATTCACCCAAAAGCTAAAGATTTTTTTGAATTATTACTATAATTTAGATAAAAAAATCATTATAAATCATCAAAACTAACTTCTGTTTAATTTGCTTCTGGAATTTCAACTATGAAATTACTTCCCTTAGAATAATCATTTTTTATTCGGTTTTCAACTCGAATTTTACCATTATAACTCTCAATAATTTTTTTTACGAGAGATAAACCAATTCCCATCCCTCTTATTTTATTATCTTTAATGTGTCCCTTTTGAAAAATTAAGTTCTTTTTTTCATCAGTAATTCCAATACCATTATCATTGAATTCTATTTTAATATAGCTCTTATTGTTAATGATGAGTTTAGAAAATTCAATGATAATTTTTACAGAGTCATTACGCGTATACTTAACTGCATTATGTAAAATATTTTCGAAAATATCTAGGAGAAATTCATTAGCTTCTACAAATAATTTCTCATCATTTTCATTTTTAATAATTTTTATATTTAATTTCTTTTCGTGAGCACTTTTATGAGCAAATTGTATTGCATCATCTAGTACTCTATAAACATCTACGCTTTTTAATTTAACTTCTGATTCATCAAGTTTAGAAATTTTACGTACATTATTAATTAACTTTATTCCTCTCTCAATTTGATCATCAATAATTTGAAAATACTCATCTAAATTTTCTAAGCTTTTTGATTTTTTTTTTAAAATTGAGATTAATTCTGCTGAAGATTTTATGTTATGAAAGATATTATTTATATCGTGAGTAAAAACATCTTTAAACAAATCTGCTCTTTCGTATGCCTCTCGATATCTATTTTCAGATTTTTTTAATTCTCTTTCAGCATGCTGATGTTCTGTTATATCTTTAAAACTCCATACTCTTCCTGTTTTTTCTCCATCTTGTATTAATGGACAAGAATAATGTTCAAAAATTCGTCCATCCTTAAAATGAATCATATCATAATCATCCTTGGATGAATTTTCAAGAGTTCCTAATTTTAAGAAGAATTTATCGGGGGATTTAAGTTGTTTTATCATACAATTAACTAAATTTCTGAAATTTTTTTGATTAATTATGTCTTCAGGAATTCGCCACATATAAATAAATCTTTCATTTAAATGTGTAATGACCTTATTATTATCAATTGCGAGAATTCCATCAGCAGTTGCTTCGAAAGTTGCTCTTAACAATTCTTGACTTTCCTTTAATGCTTTTTCAGCATTTAAACGTTCGATTGTATCACCTAGACTCTGACCAAAGATTCTCAGAATCACAAAATCTTTACCTTTCCATTGAGTTTTTTCTTTTATTTTGCTAAAACAAACGAAGCCATTAATCATTCCACTAATATAGACAGGATAAGCCAAAAATGATTGAATACCTTGTAATTCAAAAAATTTTTTTACTGATTGAGCTCCATTTGGTAAACTTGAAGTATCACGTATGGTAATAAAACTTATTTTTTCAACTTGGCTAATCCACCAAGAAATTATTCTACTGTCTATTTCTTGAAGGTTTTTCATTTGGGAATTAATCCCTTCTGAGCACCATTCATGGGTATTTCTAAAAGTTTTATCATCTTCATCAAAAAGAAAAAGAGAAACCCTGTCTGCGTTTGATATTGTTCCCATTTCTTCAAAAGATAAATTTATAGCCTCATCAGGATTTACCATACCAATAAAGTGAGAAGAAATGCTTGAAATGATTTTTTCAAAATTTAATCTACTTTCAAGCGACATAGATATACTCCTTTTTGAGGAAAAATAAAAATAAATATCTTGCGTTATTCAAAAACATTTTATTGAGTTATAACTGAAAAAAAGATGAATTAGATATTTTTAAATTTAATGAAAGGGAAAAACATAATTTTCTACCATAGATTTGCTGATTAAATTTAGTTTTTTATAAATAATTATTTTATAAAAATTATTAATTCAAATAAATTTAAAATATTTGATGGATTCTGAATCTGATATTTCTATACTTGAAAAAGAAACTGAAAAGAACCATAAAAAATTTACTTTAAGAGAATTTGGGGGAGCTTTTGGAGATTGGGGTACTTTAATTCCATTCTTAATTGGATATATATCAATTGTAGGATTAAGCCCAGCAGGAATTTTCCTTACTTTGGGATTAACGAATATAATTTTAGGTATTAAATTTAATCTTCCACTTCCTGTACAACCACAAAAAACAATTGGTACTGTGGCGATCTCAGAAGAATGGAATCCTAATGTGGTTATTTCTACTGGATTTGGTACAGGTGTTATATGGTTTCTTCTTGGTTTTTCAAAAAGGCTTAACAAAATCGTAACCAAAGTTCCTATCGTCGCTGTAAGAGGAATTCAACTTGGTTTGGCTCTTATTTTAGGTTGGACGGGAATCCTACTATTTAGGGAAGATTTATATCTAGGTTTTGTATCTATTTCAATCATCTTGATTTTAATAAAAAATAAACCGATTCCTTCAGCAATTATTCTGACTTTAGGCGGAATTTTAATATTGGTTATTACTGGGAAGATAATTATTTCAGACTTGAATTTTGGGATTCCTATATTAGTATTTCAAATACCTACATGGAATAACTTTATTAAAGGAATGTTATATGCTGGAATTGCACAATTATTTTTAACATTAACAAATGTTATGGTTGCTACTGTTGTTTTAGTTAAAGAATTTTTTCCTGAAAATAACGAAATTGATGCTAATACTTTAGCTTTTAATATGGGAGCAATGAATTTAATTAATCCATTTCTAGCGGGAATGCCATTATGCCATGGATCAGGAGGATTAATGGCTCAATATGCTTTTGGAGCAAGGACTGGTGGTTCTATGATATTGGAGGGTATCATGGAATTAATTTTGGGATTATTCTTTTCTGAAGCTTTACTTTTATTATTTAGTGCGTTTCCTATGTCAATTTTAGGAGCAATGCTTATTTATACTGCATTTTTATTAGGAAAAGTCGCTTTCAGAGAATTTAATTCAAAAACGTTGCCTATAATTTTAATCTCTGCTGTTTTTTGCTTTTCCATTAATATTGCAGTTGGTTTTCTAATTGGTTTAATATTATTTTTGATTTTTAGGAAATTTATTGAGAAGAATCCAGATGAACCTTAAAACTTGTCTTTTGATTTATTAGTCCAAATATAGAAGGTGTTATTCAAAAATAATTCATATCATTTTTTTTTTATATTTTAAACGAAAAATTATTTTAAGTGTGAAAGCAAATATTCATAATAGATTAAACCATAATGGGTGATTATATGTTGTTTTCACAAAATGAAATGGATAATATCAAAAGAGAAATGGCTAAATTAAAGGAAAAGGTGGTGCTAAAATTATTTACCGATTTCAGAACTCAAGAAGACGGAGAAAAACTAAGAAAATGTATGGCTTGTGAAGGTACTTATGAATTATTAAAGACTTTAGCAGAAATTTCCAACCAAAAATTAGAAATTGAAGAAATTTCGACTGAAGAAAATGATGAGGAGGCAAAAAAATTTAATGTGACTAAGATACCCGCTATATTATTTGTTAATCAAAATGACAAAGAGGTTATTCGATATTTAGCACACCCCACAGGTTCTGAATTTGTACCATTCCTTAATAGTATACAATATTTTTCAGGAGTTAGACCTTATTATGCAGATCAGATCCTTACTCATTTGAAAAAAATAGATAAGTCAAAGATGAAAATTTTTATTACTCCAACTTGCCCTTATTGTCCAGCAACAGTGCCTGTTCTTACTTTATTTGCCATAGTTTCTAAGGGAAAGATTTCAGCTGAAGTTATTGATGTTAATTTAAATCCAGATCTTGGTATGAAATACCAAGTTCAAGGGGTTCCTCATACAGTTATTAATGAGAAGGATCATATTTATGGTATGTTTACACCTCAAGATTTACTAGATAAACTCACTAAAGGTCAAAGAGATTTCGGAGGAATGTATGCATAAATCAGGTGAATTTTAAAGATGTCTTCAGATGATCGATATAAAGAGATTATTAGAAGGGAAATGGCTAAATTGAAAAAACCAGTTAAACTTAGAGTTTTTACTTCTCAAGGAATAAGTCCAGATGGAACCCCACTAAAAGTATGTATGGATTGTGGGGAATTTATGACTTTATTACGAATTTATGAAGAGAATTCAAATGGTATGTTAACTATTCAAGAATTGTCTATTGATGAGAATCCCGAATTCACAAAAAAATATGATATTAATCGTGTACCAACAATACTTTTTATAGATGATAACGGTCGTGAAATAATCAGATATTTAGCAGCACCAAAAGGGGGAGAAATTCAACCCTTCATCCAAGCAATATTTAATTTTGCGGGTACTCCCAATTATTATGAAGCAACAATAAAACAAAACCTAGAAAGAATTCAACCATCAACTATAAAGGTTATGATGACAGAAACTTGTCCTTATTGTCCTCAGGTAATTGCAATTAGTAATTCATTCGCGATTGCTTCGGAGGGAAAAATTAGGACTGTAATAATTGATATCATGGCAAATCCCGACATTGGTCAATATTATGATGCTGCTGGTGTTCCTTATACTATTATTAACGATCAAAAGACATTAGTTGGAATGGTAGGACCAAATGAAATATTAAGAGCTTTAATTGGAGGTAATATACGTGTTCAATATTGATATGGAGAACATTGATTTAGAAAAAACTTATGACCTAATTGTTTTAGGTGGTGGTCCAACAGCTATAGGATGTGCAATATATGCAGCTCGATTTGCTATGGATGTACTAATCATAGGGAAGACTTTTGGAGGATTAATCGCAACAACTCATCTTGTTGAAAATTATCCAGGCATAACTAGTATTAGCGGTCAAAGTTTAATGGATATGTTTAAAGATCATATGGATTCATTAGATATACCTTACATCTCAGATGAGATTCGAAATATTGAAAAACAAGATGAATATTTCGTTTTACAATCCTTTTTTCAAAAATTCAAAGCATATAGTATTTGTATTGCTACTGGATCAGAAAGAAAGAAATTAGGGATACCAGGTGAAGAGGAATTTGCAGGACGAGGGGTTTCATATTGTGCTACATGCGATGGTCCTTTTTATAAAGATAAAGTAGTATGTGTAATAGGAGGAAGTGATTCAGCAGCGAAAGAAGCTCTATTTCTAGCGCAAAATACGAAAAAAGTATATATTATTTATCGCGGAGAAGAACTTAGAGCGGAACCAATAAATAAGAAACGTGTTCTTGAAAATGAAAAAATTGAGATTATCTATAAAACTAATGTTATTGAAATAAAAGGGGATAGGATAGTTACAGCTGTATATTTTGATAATGGGAAACAATTGGAAGTTGATGGGGTATTTATAGAGATTGGAGCAATTCCTAATTCTAATCTGGCAAAAAAAATTGGGATTGAAACTAATGAAAAAGGAGAAATCTTGATAAATCGTAAATCAGAGACAAATATTCAAGGTATTTTTGCTGCTGGGGATGTAGCAGATGCTCCTTTTAAACAAGCTATTACAGGCGTTTCTGAAGGTGTTATAGCTGCTTACTCTGCATTTGATTATGTTAAAGAGATGAATATCGAATATTAATAGTTTCTTTTATTATAATTTTTCATTTAGTTTAAAAAATAGAGAAAAAAAAAAAGGTTATTTATTCAATATTTATGTCTATACTATGAAATTCAGGTTCTTTGAAAGGTACTTCAATTTTAAGTAAGCCATTTTTATAATTTGCTTTTGCTTCTTCAGGATTTATTGGACAACATAGACCATAGGATCCTACATACATAGTATCTTCGGTTTCTCCTTTAATGAAAAAACTATCATCATGCATCTTAAGCTTAATTGTGTCCTTCTCTACTCCGGGCAATTGTATTTCGATTTTATAGACATTATCTTCATCATCAGCCCAAGAACATACTTCTGGGGATCTTAACAATTTTTGTTCTTCTTTTGTTTCAGACATGTTTTTCACCATAAAACAAAAAATTTTAATTCAATTTCTAAATAACTTGATCAAAAATAGCTAATTTAAACGTTCTTTCTATAGATTATCAAAAAAATCGATTAATCTTACTTTTTCAATAACTAAAAAAAAAGATTGATTTCTAATTTATAAAATAGTTTAATCTTGTTATATTTAGAGGAATTTTAAGCATGAAATAATAATGAGTTCTTAGATAATATGGTTATTACTCTTTCCCAGTATTCCTTGATTTCCCAGTCTTGCTTATCTTTTATTTTTTCAGAGATCTCTATCAATACTTGCTTAATTTTTAGCGAATTGAAATATGTTAGATTTGGAGAAATAACAGATAACATATATTGTTTTTCTCCATGTCTTTCATTTTCATCTGGATAAGAATCAAAATAGATATAACCTTTTTGATTAATATTTTCAATATCTAATAAAAATCCTTGAGCTCTTGTTATTTTTTCCTGACCATAAATTGAAGTTACTGCCTGAAACAGCTGTACACCTAATGAAGTTAAAGAAAAAGAAAACTCCTTATCAAAGGGAAAATATTGCTTCACATCAGGACCTATAATATCATCCCAATATACAACTAATAAACATGTTACTACATCATCTGTATCCGAAATGGAAGGTTGTATTTTAATATTTAAAGACGTTAAAATTTGCTTCATCTCCTTGTCAATAAGATTTGATTTTTGATTGCGAGCTATCTTCCCTGAAATTATTGCAAATAGATCTTCTTTTTTAAAAGGTTTTGTTATATAATCGTCAATTCCCAATATTTTGCCCAATCGAATATCTTCTGGAGTGGATTTTGCAGTTAGAAATAAAAAAGGAATTCGATTCCATTGGGGATTATCTGAAACTGCGCTAAAAAACTCATAACCATTCATCTGGGGCATCATAATATCACTAATAATCAAATCAGGAGGATTTCTTAATTCTGATAAAATATTCAATGCTATTTTACCATTTATTGCACTTTTAACTTCATATCCTTTATTTTCTAATAGGATTTTTAAATTGAATAAGATATCTTCATTATCATCAACTATAAGTATTACTGATTTTGGTACAGCTTGCATGAAAAATCGCCTACATCTCTAATTGGAAAAATAATAAATGAAATTATATTTATATTTTATCTTAAATTTAATCTATTTTTGGGAAAAATATCGAAAAAGTGGTACTTTTACCTAGTTTACTTTCAATATATATTTCTCCTTGATGAAGTTGAACAATGGCTTTTGCAATTGCTAATCCTAATCCCGTTCCAGAAATATCCCCTACATTTGAAGCTCGATAAAATCTATCAAAAATATGAGGGAGATCTTCTTTACTGATTCCTATCCCATGGTTCTTAAATTGAATCAATACACCATCTTTTTTTTCAACAAGGTTAGATTGACTTTTGTAATTATCTATTGCATTTATATTTACTATTGAATTTTCAAATGAGTATTTTATCGCATTATCAAGTACAATACGAAAAACTTGGTCAATTTTTTTAATATCCCCTTTAAGTTCTATATTTTTGTCAATATCAATATTAAAACTCACATTCTTTTCTTGGCAAAATGGCTTTAGAAATATTACAATATCTATTATTAGATCCAACAATTTAAATTCACTTAATTCAATTTCCATCTTTTTTTCATCTATTTTTGAGATAGTTAGAATATCCTCTGATAAATCTTTTAGAAGAGTTATATTTCTTTCCATCGTTTCAATAATTTTGTTTTGTAATTCAGGGGTCATTGAATCTTGTTTATCTTTATAAAGGTCCATTGACATAATTAATACTGTTATAGGTGTT
>JBHLQA010000003.1:0-23630 GCA_048885285.1 Candidatus Odinarchaeota archaeon | reverse complement strand
TCCAAAAAAATATAACAGATTTGTAGCTTTATTGAATTCAATTTTAATATTGGTTTCTATCGCTTTTGGTTTAATACCATTGATATCTGAGATGCCTCTATTAAACTTTTTAATTTTTTGTCTTTCATTGTATTTTGTATTACAAATATTTGCTAAATATAAATATTTCATTAAGGATGATATTCTTTTATACCAAAATCTAATTGCCATAATAAGTTTTTTATTATTATTTTATTCTTTCTTTCCGATAGCTATTATCGAATATACAAGCTTCACGTTAGACCCAATAATAATTCTTATTTCAAATATACTTTTACATTCATTAATAATTTTAGTAACCTTCTTAATTTCATTTTATATTTTAGGGGTTCGATACTTTTATGCTAAGACCCCAAAATCATTTAAAACCTATATTGTTTTAATAAGTTTTTTAATTGAACTTATTATTTTTACATTTATCAATTTTAGGAACTTTTTAGTATTGGGATTTATCAATTTTTTATATTCACTTAGCATCTCATCAATTTTATTCCCAATTGTTTTCATAGTTTTCCTTTTTGTAAATTATAGTCTAAATGCTTTTAAATTGGAATACTTCTTAACATTATGTTATTATATTTTTTGGGTTTTTATTTTTGATTTCTTCATTTCTTTATTGATTATTTCTTTACTCAATATTTACATCATTGTTTTAATATTAGATTGTTTAATTTCATCCATTTTTTATTATTTTATATTGAAATTTGGTGTGGAATTAGAAAAAATAAATGAATTTAAATTTAATACAAATAATAAAATCAATTCCTATTTAATTGGCATTGAGCTCTTATCATTATTTTTCACTATTTTTTTTATTGCTTTTCACTCTTTATCCTTAGCAGAAAATATAATTTATTCATTATATTTATCATTACTAATCGTTGGTGGACTAATCAATCTATTTTCAAAAATAGAAATTTTTTCAGAAGACCTCATTTTCAGAATAAATACATTTATTCTAACATATAGCTCATTTTTAGCTTTTTACTTCTTTTTATTACTTACTTTTAAGACCACTTATGTGTATATAATTCCTCTACTAGTCTTTTCTCTAATTTTTTACTTACCACTTTTATTTTTAAAGAAGAAAGGCATTTTCAAAAACTTTATACCTAATTTATTAAAAGCAAATAGTCTGCTATTTTCAGTCACATTATCAGCAATTCCCCTTATTATAGGTTTGGAGTTGTTCAATTTAGGATTATATTTTAATTTAATTTTTTTAATATTATCTATTATCAATTTTACTTTATTCATTGTATTCGCTCTTCTTGATATTTATTATTTCTTATTAAAGAAAATCAAGGCTGATGAACATCGAGTTAATCAGGTTCTTAAATTACATGTATTAATAACAATAATTATTGGTATTACAACGTTCTTCTATTATCCATATTTTCTATTAAATGAGACCGCTTATTGCATTATATTACCATTAATTCTTATGTTCTGCTTTTTTTATATACCTCTTTATTACTCTTACAAGAAACAGTTGTTTAATATTAAATTCGTTAAATTAGGAATAATTTTAACTACTATAACTTTAACATTTTTACTTCCTTCAATTCCATTAATAATTAGTTCAGATTTAATGAATAAAGGTTTGATATTTTATTCTAAGCTTTTACCATTAAATATTATAAACTTTACTATTTATATCTTCTTTATTTTTTTATTAATTCTCAGTAGTCTATCTAAAAATTTAGAATTACACAGCAAATTTATTTTAATTTTAGGGCGATTACAATTCATTACTATATTTTGTATTTCTATCACAACAATATTTTTTTACCCCTTTTTATTATTAGGTGGTATTTTTTATAACATCCTTATTTCTTTAATTGCTTTATTGTTCTCTTGGTTTTTTATTTTCTATTATGCTTATAGAAAAGAGTATTTCAATCTAGTAGCAGTAAGACAATTAACAATCTATAATTTTACTGCATTATCATCTTTAATTGTTTCTTTACCTTCTATAATTGGATTAGAAGTATTTAGATTCGCAGCGAATTTCATCCTAGTAATAATCCTAACACTATTAATTCTATTTGTTTTTCTTAATATTTTTGAGATTATTGCAACTAAAATTGAGTTAAAAGAAAGATATATAAAATATTCTAAATTGCTTAAACCAATTCTGTTTTTTCTATTATCATTATTTTTGTCTTATTATATCTCTACCATTTTTATTATTAGACTTACACTAACTCCTATAACTTTTCTAGCGTTAAGTTGTAGCTTCTTAGTTTTTTTCTTATTAAGTATATATACCCTGGAACTTACTTTTTCCTATGAGCCAAAATTATTGATATTAAAAAAGTATCAAGATATTATCATTTATGGAATTATTCTTTCATTATCATCAATTTTCACTTTTTTAAGCCTATCAACAAATATTCTTTCATCTCTTTTTCTAACTTCAATAATATTTAATTCGTCTATTATAATTGGTGTTTTTACTTCATTATTTCTTTTATTTCTAATTCTGGGTGATAATTTAATAGAGTTGAAATTAACGCAGGTAAAAATAATATGTGAATTAACTGCATGGGTAATTATAAAGGTAATATTATGTTTTTTAGCATTTTTTCTTATTGATGTTTTTACGTATCAATTCTTTATTGTAAATAAAATATTGCTAGTTTCATTAATTTTTACCATTCTTACACCATTAAGTCTTCATATATTAAAAAATCTGAGGTTAGTTTCCTCCAAAAATAAATTGTTATTAAAAAAAATAACTGAAATTGTATTTAATATTTCTTTATTAGGAATTTATTTTGAAATTTCTTACAATTTATTAAATTTAATACCATTATTTTATCAGAACTCACTTTTGAAAATAGTTTCTCTCACTATTAATCTGATTTTAATTTTATACTATTTTTCTATAAAGTATAATAGAGTAATAGGAGAACATACTTCACTCAATTTTTACAGCTTATATCTAACATCGTTTTTATTATTTTTCAGCTTTCTTTATTTTAATACTATTCTTTCAATTTTTCTTATATTACTATCATATATACTAATTCTCTCTAAGAGGAGTATAATTTCTATTTTTCGGTTTTTATCATATTTCTTACTGAGTTATTATACTTTTACTGCAATTCTAGTAATTTTAAACTCCTATGGGGTTGCGATAGGGTTTAATTTAACAAATCTAAGTATATTCATCAATCTATATCTCTTAACGACAATTTTCGTTTTGATTTTCTCTATTATTCTAAATACAAAGAAAAATAATATTCAAGAAAAATTTATGTTATATTCTTTAATTTCTATTCTCTCGTACGTTTCTCTCATGAACTTTACAAATATTTTAGCAATATATAACATTACTATTTCAATTTTCATATTCTTATTCTTTACGGGAATTTACTTTCACCATCAAAAAGATCAACGTTATAAATGGTTTATTAAACCTTGTGTAATTTTATTTATCTTTGACTTTATTAGCTTTTTATCATATTCATGGTTCTTTAATAATCAAATTTATGGTACTTACAATTCTATTTTAACTTTTACTCTTACTCTAAGTATAACAGGTTTTGGGATCGTTTTATTGTATAATGAGGCTCCAAGAAGATATAGAAAGAAATTGTTTTATATTACGCTAATATCAATAGTTATTGCTTTTCCAATTTTTATCTATTTTTTTATAATTGCTTCTTTATCAATGCCATTATTTTCTGAAATTCCAATAATATTCGCAATAGATTTTGGCGTTTTTCTTTTTTATTTTTGTATTGGAATTTATCAATGGAGAGTTTCATGGGCGATCTGGAAATCTGGATGCTATGTATGGATGATTCTTCCTTTTGCCAACTTCTTAATTATATATCAAAATTTTACTGGCATAGATGTATTCACTGACTCATTGCAATTTGGAGTAATTCAAGTAGAAGGTTCATTAATAATTTCAATAATAATATGTTCTTTATTTTTCTTGCCAGTGTTGTATACAAAAATTAAGAAATACTTTTTTCATATTATATTTATTATATGGGGTGAAAGTCTATTTTTACTCTATTGGGTTAGCTCAAATTTATTTGTCAGTGATCTAATATTAAGAAATTTATCTTTTGTTTTATTTTCAGTTGTACTATTAATGCCTTTATTCGCGGGATTTAAATATTGGAAAATGGTATCGATATTTTGGCTTTTATTAACTATAATCAATAGTTTATTTTTATTGGGCTATTTAGTTTCTATTGGTGTTAATTTAGAATTAGTAATTTCAATTGACATCTTAGTGTTTGGGTTATTTTTTATCGTTTATTCATTTTTTCCAAATATAAGATCTTATGGAGTTATTTTAATAAGTGCCTATCTTATTATACTTTCAGGTATTTTCTCCACAGTTTTATTCATTTTTTATTTATTATTATTAGATCCCTTATTGTCTGTGAACATTAGTTTTATCATAGTTGGTATAAGTCTTTTTTCTTCAAAATATATAAGATTATCGAATAGAATTATAGATCATAGTCTCTCTTGGATATTAATATTCAATTTAGCATGGTTAACTTTCAATACTTTTAATTTATTTCCTGGATTAGTCGTATTTGCGTTCTCTCTATCATTAACTGTTTTTGGATTATCATTTTTCATCTTTAATCAATACAAAATGAAAATCCCTATTAAAATTATAATTCCAAGTTCAATTATCACGATTGGGGCTTCTTTATCAGTCACCTCTTTTATATCTTTATTTTTTAAAGCATCCCCTGGGATATTAATTTCTACGTTTTCTTCAGTATTTATAATATTCTTATATTTTTTAATTAAAGATTATCGATATTTGCTTTGGTTTGGTTTTCCGATTCCTATAACTACTCTGATATTAGAAGCAATATTAATATTCGACGTTATTAAAGCGTTTTGGTTGTTAACTTGGTCGATGTTATATCTCATTACTTTCCAGATTATTATAAATTTGTTCAAAAGGTCAATGCAAAAAGAAACCCAAAAAATACAAGAAGAGGCGCAAGAAATAAAAAATAGCATCTTTACGATTTATAAAGATAAAAATCAGTTAAAATGGTTTAATTTTATATGTTTTCTATTAAATTCAATTTGTATTTCTTTATTCGTAGGAATAATTTTACCAAATTTAATTAAAAAGATATTATTTACCCAAATTTTATTTGTCTACCAAATCTGCGATTTTTTACTTTTATGGTCATTTCTCTTTTTACTATGTATGAAATATATTGAAAAGTCAGGTTTAGATGTGAAAGTTAAAGATCTTTCACCCTTTTTTAGTAAAATTAGTCAAATTTTGTATATTTTTATTCCATTTGCTTCAGGAGTGAATCTTTTACTTTATCTTTTATTTATTAACCAAAATTTGGTTATTATCACATTCTCATTTTTGTTAGTAATGAGTGGAATCGCTTTCTTAGAAGGATTCTTGTTGGATAGATTTTGTTTTCACTTTTTGTTTTATTCGATCCAAAATTTGTTTAGTCTCTGTTCATGGTTACTTTTTAGTACTTTATTAGCAATCGATTTGATTTTTATTTTCCTTTTCTTAGATTATTTGAATTTCCTTATAGTTAATATAATTATATTTCTGGAAGTATGCTTATTGTTCAATTCGATAAAAATTTATAATAATATATTACTGGATCAAAAACATCCGAACTTTTTGGAAAAGATGCATTCAATTCTATTTTTACTATTATATATTGAAATTAGTTTAATTATACTTGGATTATTAATCAATTATTTGGGTTTATTTGAGAGTATCCTCTCTTCTTTATTAATATTCTTCATTTTAACGATACTAGAGATTTATTCGATAAAAAAAATAACAAGATCTTATGCTACATTTGTTCACTCAATCAGCTTCATATTTATTTCAATAATGTTGCTTATGATTTTAAATCAATATATCTCTCAATATTCTTTCTTATTGAGTTTCGAGTTTTTTATATTTGTTATAATGCAGTTTTATTCGAATTTCTCTATTATGAAATCATTAAAATTATTAATCCCTCAGAATGAAAATGATTTCAGAAAGCTTGAAAATTCTGTTCAACATATATTAGGTTGGTTATTTTATGGATTATTTTGTATTTTTATATTGCAATTATTACTTTTACAAGGAATTGAATTCCAATTGATTTTATTAATTTTAAGTGGTACAATCCATATTTTAATGATTATTGATATAAATGTATTAAAATTTTTAGAAAAAAATGCTTCTTTTATTAAGTTAATATCTTGGGGTTTTATTATGACCTTTTCCTCATTCTATTTAATTTGGGTTTATATTACTTTTTTTATTAGCGTATTTTTTACTGTTATACCCCTTATCGTTTTAATTCTTATCATTGAATTTGCTTATCTTTTCAGATTATTGTCTATTTGGGAAGTAATACTTTCAAATAAAGAGAAAATTAGATTTTTACTAGTTATAATTACATATATTAATTTCATTTCATGGCCTTTTTATTTTATTAGTTTAGATGCCTTTTTGAATTTTAATTTAATACTTGTTGCAGTTTTAATTATGTTTATAATAACTTTGATTGATGTAGTTTTGAGAGAAAAATTACGGAATTTATTGAAATTGAGTTCCTTTATGATAGTTGGAGCATTTTTATCTACGGATCTATATTTGCTATTAAATATTATTCCAAGTTTTGATATTATATTAAACCTAAGTATTTCATCTTTGATTTTTGTATTATTTTTAGTAATACTCATAAATCCTTTTAAGAAACATTGGTGTATAGCACTACCTTTTTGGTTGGTATTATTTTTCTTATTAAGTTCAATTATCAATCGAGTTTCATTATCAACTATTTTTAGTATTGCTTTTTTTGTAATAATGCTTTTAATATTCCCCTTTATTTTCTTATTAGAACAGTTAAAAGAACTTTTGAATTGGTTAATTGATATATTATTAAAAGTTTTTAAAAATCTACAAATAATATTCAGGAATTTTCTTTTAAAAATTCGCCATTTTATAAAGACTCATTATAGGATTATTTTGATAATTACGAATATAGTTATCTCAGTTTTTTTTGGTATTCTTCTCTCAGAGTTAGTATTGGGGCTTTTAAATCCTATTCATGCAACTCTTCTAATATTTCCTATTTTTGGTGTTCTTTATTCATTTATACCTTCTAAAAAATCTGACGATGTTGATATAAGGTTTCAACGGAGAATGATTCGTATAATCATTAGTTGGATTAGTGTTATTATAGTTTTAATCATTTTTATGACACCCATTTGGCATATTTTCATTATTTGGATATCAATTTGGATTGCAGGGGCAATTTTATTACCTTTAATGATTTTTTATGAAAAAAAAGAAAAAATATCTATTAAGTGGCGATTTTATACGCTTATTTCTTTAATTATCTTGCTAATAATTTTTGGAATAATCTTTAGCTTACAGGTTTCAGGTGTTTTCATATTTTAATAGACTTAGAGTATTTATAGATGCGAAAAAACCCCATTTCCTCAAATTTCAATGATTATTAATATTAAATGTCTACTATAAAAATTTGATAACTTTTAAATATATGTTTAAATGAACTATTACTTGTTAAAATCTAATTATAAATGATAAAAAAAAAATAAAATAAATTTTGAAGTGATCTAAAATATGGAAAGTGGAACTAAACGAATAGTAGCAATTGTTCTTATTGCGGTTATAGCTGTTGGTGTTGGTGTAGGAGTATATTTTATTGTTTTAACTCCATCAGAGTCAGTTTGGTCAACTCCTGGAGTATCTGGCGTATCAAGTGACCGAATGATTAAGATTGGATTAATGGGTGATAGAGGTGAAATTCAAGGTGATCAAAATTACATGGGTGCTTACCTGGCAGCGAGAACAATAAACGAAGAAGGTGGTGTTATGGTTAATAGTACCAGATATTATGTTGCCATTGCATCTGAAGATACAGACGAATCGGCTCCAGATTTCTCAACACCTAGAGCTGTTACAGCCTCTGAGAGAATGGTATACAAACACAAGTGTCAATATGCCGTTGGAGGCTTCAGAACAGAGGCCTTAAATGCCTATCGGGAAACTTTCATGGATGAAAAAATACCCTTTTTGAGCACAGGAGCAATGACAGATAGCTTATGTACAGTTGTTACAGAAAATTACTTACGTTATAAATACTATTTTAGAATGAGTCCTTATAACTCATCACATTCATCCAGTTTGTTTACCCCCACTATAGTTGCGTTGTTTAAACAATTTAACGCTACATATGGACCTGATGATATCGATCACATGGGTATATTGGCAGAAAATCTAGCTTGGACAAATAGCATACGAACTAAAATCCCTTATGTATTAAATCTTCCCTTGGGCGCCTACGGTGGCCTCGGTCTCGGCGCTGGGACTGTACCATCTGGGGCAGTCATTGCTTTTGATCCTGAGGTTACTCCGACAATTATGAATTCTTACTTAAGTGATTTAGAGGCCCTAGAGTGTGACTTAGTACTTATAGCAATTTCGGGAGGAGCTGGGCTTACAATGACCAAACAATGGAAGGACCATGAACGAAATTTTGTACTATTTGGTTCTAATGTTGAAGCACAAACAGCAGACTACTGGGAGAGAACTAATGGAGCCTGTGAATTTGAAATAGGGTCGACGACAGCCACAAGATGCAATAAAACCCCACATACTATCGAAGTCTATGATATGTTTAATACCACGTTTGGGGAACATCCTATTTATATAGGATTTGCTGGTTATGATGCCGTAAATTTAATTGTATCCATAATCAATAAAACCCAATCATTTAATTCAGATACTTTTGTAGCAGATATGGAGACTTATACGCCAAGTAACCCTCATCATGGTGGTGCTGGTGGTGACCCTACCGCTTGGACCTCTGATCATGATCTTTACGCAGGTTATCCTTTTTCTTATGGGATCTGGTTTCAGTGGCAAGACGGAGTTAAAACACTCATTCCATCACCCACAGGATCATACCCCGACACTCTTGACCCAATGGGAAGCCTTGAAATACCTGATTGGATTGATTGGACTCCAGTGTAAAAAATGTCAAATAACAATATAATTAAATATTAAAATTTTCTTTTTTTTTGTATTTTGTTAGTCACACTCTATTTTTTTAAGCAAATTTGTACTTTAATTTTGTCAATTTTTGTCACTCTTTAGCCCATTTTTCCTATAATATTTTGCCCATATTATTTGAATTAAAATAAGAAAAAAAAGATTTAGCATTAGATCTTAAAGATCTAATGTTTTTAATAGGACTCCGTTCAAGTAGACTAAGAGGTTCTTCCCCTTGTTAATTTCTTGAACCTCTACAGTCTTTCTGCCATTATATAATCAATGGAATAATCTTTTCCTTTATACTTGACAATACCATTATGGGTTATTTTCCGCTTTTTTCGCTTCTGTATTATTGGTATATTATAAGAATGGGTGATAACCAGCTGATCTCTATAGTATATCTCTATTTTATCTTCATATTCAATCACCTCAACTCGTGTCCCTGAGTAGCTTGGAGGAATATGGTATTTCTGTGTTTTATAATGGGTTTCATTCTATTTATTGACTTTTCCCCTCTCTAACTCGTAAAGCCAACGTTTCCAATTCACGTTTGCCTTAAGGGGTCTGATAATTCGATTCTCCGTATTAAAATATCTTTTGCTAGGAGGATTATTTCCCCGGAGACTACGGTGAGGCTTTTCAGTATTATACCAATTGACCCATTTTTTAAACATTTGATTAAATTCGGGTAATGTATACTCAGGATTCATTTTTATTGTAAGTCGCGCTTCCTCCAGAAACATTTATTTCACTGTTCCAAACCATCTCTCAAGCTTTCCCTTAGTCTGTGGATGGTTGAGTTTGGCAAAAATTGGTTTGTTATCTAAGATTTCTAATAGTTTGGTATATTTTATACCTAATTCTCCAATAAGATTCCTAAATTGTGTTCCATTATCTGTAAAAATCTGATTTGGTCTTCCATATGCTAACACGAAATTTCGTATCACTTTTATGACGTTTATTCCCTTTTGGTTTTTAAAGTACTCTGCTGCCACAATAAATCTTGAATTATCATCAAGGAGGGCAATTAAATAGAGTTTTTCCAAGTGACCAACTGTTTGAACTCCAGCGATATCAACTTGTCAGAGATCCTTCGGTTTGGATCGTTCAAATTTTATATACCCTTACCTTCGATTTCTCCTCTTATATACAAGATTTTGCTCATGAAAATATTTATAAATCGTCGATAGGGAGAGTGTTGTGTTGGGACACTTTTCTTTAAGTAATTTCCATACTATTGGAGCACTTCTCTGGGGTATTTCGTTTTTAAGTTCTATAATTCGGGTAAATATTTCAAGAGGATATTTCCTAGATCGATTGTAAGTCTTTTTTTGGATGGGTTGATCAGGTGAATTCTTCTTATTACAATCACTTAGCCATCTATAGATTGTTCTCTTTGATTTTCCATAGTGAACTGCAAACTCTTCTATTATCTGTCCCTTATTATGATGTAATTCCCGAGCCTCTTCACGATTTAAGTCCTTTTAAGTATTTTTCATTATAAACAACCTTTTCTTTTTTCTAATGAAATTTAGGTATATACGGTATAACTAAAGACTCTACTAAGGAAAAACGTGCTTTAGGTCATAAAATATCATTTAAATCTATTCATCCTAAATTATCGCTTATTTAAAAAATGTCACGTATAAGAAAAACGACAATACATCTTTTGTCAAAAATCTACAGATAAAAAGAATAAAAAATCCTTGCGAATTAACATTCGCTTTAGACAATAAGACTTTTTTTCATTATCTTTTCATTATCCGTAACTGTAAAAAAATATAGCGTTCGCTAGGAAGGTCATTGGATGACCAAGAAGCTCTCTTTGATCCCTCCAAGCCCGACGTATTAATTAGTCTTCCCGAAAATGGAAAGTTTTATTACAAGATCATTAAACGGCTTCTCTGGATCAAACCCAAGTTTTATCTGTAAGCTCATCCTTTATAGACGGCCTAATTGTCCATGAAAGGGGATAAATTCAACTCAGTTACCGTCCTGCCAATTTTTATTCGAGGTATCTTCCAATTAATGGAGTACCAAAAAAATATGCTGACTTGAATGACTTGTAATAACTATATATAATAATGTTGCTATATTATAAAAATTAAATTGGTAAAATGAAAAAAAAGATAAAAAAAATCGTGATTTTACTATTATTTTTCACTAGAGATGATGTGGTCCATATTAAATAAATAACAATAAATTACAGCTTTTATGATATTTGTTAATTATGGATTCAGATTTTTATAAAAAGTTGATTAACAGTTGAGTGTATTTTAAGATTTAATCAATGAATCAAAAAGTATAAATCTTTAAAATAATAGCGACAAAAATTCCCTCTATATCATCCCGATTTTTGTCAGAAAGAAATGAATTGATAAGATTGTTCAAAAATCGAAATTTTTTCATCAAAAATGGACAAAAAGGTGACTTTCATTCAAAAAAAAGTATCCCCTCTCTTCCGATATTAAAACAATTGATATAATAACAATTATAATCAGCTGCAAATTAATGATTTTTAATTGTGAGTCAAAAATGTTAAATTAACAATACTCTTAGTTGAAACAAATTTTTTTTTTCAACTTCCAAATCTGAATGTGATTTAATTATTATAAACTCATTCATTAATATAACAATTTTCTATTATAAATTTTAATTAAGATTTCCATTAAAGAGAAACACAAAAATAAATATATAATTTTCAAGAAAATTGCAATAAGATCTTAAAAATGAGGATTAAATTCTATATAACTTGGAGATTTGAATATAAAGATATCGCTCCATTTACACATTTGATAATTGCTCTTGATTCCACAATATTATCTCTATTACAAATCTGTACACAACTTTAATCTATAAAAAATTTTAAATGGAGAAGAAGATTTATATAAGATGCAAGAGAAATATAATTAAATTAAAAAAAGTTTGGAGTAGATTTTATTGTTTGCTACTGATCTAATAGAAGTGTTATTTATAGGTTCAACCGAAGGTGCTGTTACAGCATTAGTAGCCATTGGTTTTTCATTAGTCTATGGTGTTGGAGGTGTTACGAATCTAGCTCATGGGTCATTTTTTATGCTAGCGGGATATTGGTTATTATGGATTTTGACATGGGGTCCTATTTTTACAGAAGTCATTTGGTTATCTGTAGTTATAGTACTAATTATTATAACCTGTCTCGGAGCTATATTATATATTACATTAATTAAACCTTTACAAGAATCTCCTATAAATATGATATTGATAACTTTTGCCGTTGGTTTTTTCGTAGAACTAATAGTAAAATTTATCTCAGGTACGTCCCCTGAACCTATAGATGAATATAGAATAGCAAGTGGACATACTCAATTATTAGGATATGAAATGGACTATCAAGCTCTTCTACTTATACTTATATCTTTAATAACTATCACAATATTCGGATTATTTATTAATAAATCAAAACTTGGAAAATCTGTTCGTGCTGTTTCTCAAGATAAGGAAGCTGCTACGCTAATGGGTATAAATTCTGATAGAATTCTTTTAATTACTTTCATAATTGCATCTTTTTTAGCAGCGTTAGCAGCTTATTTAGCGCTCCCATATTATAATCTAAACGGACCTGCAATTGGATGGCAATATTTAACAAATTCGATGGCAGTAGTCATTCTTGGAGGATTGGGAAGTCTTACAGGAAGCGTTGCCGCGGCATTTATTCTTGGTTATGCAAGAAGTTTTACTCTTGTTTTTATACCTGATGGTTCAATCTGGTTTAATGTAGTTCCTATGATAGTTATTATTGTAATGCTTTTAGTTAGACCCCATGGAATGTTTGGTAAAAAAGAGTTAAAATAAAAATATCAATATTTAAAAAATATAGGGTGAAGTAAAAATGATATCAAAAAAAAGTATAAAAAACAAATTATCTGGATCACAGAATTATTTGACAACTTGGATTAAATCTTTTTCTGGTTCTTTAACTATCTTGTGTATGATAATACTCTTTTTGCTACCCTTTTTTTCTCAAGAAGGTGAATATGTAAATTATTTTTTACCTGAATTTACATTCTTTTTTATATATGCAATATTAGCAGCAAGTTGGGATATAGTTACTGGACTTGCAGGACAAGCTAATTTTGGACAATCTATTTTTTTTGGTTTGGCCGGATATATGGGGGGATTCCTTCTTCTAGAATGGGGTTTTAATCCTTGGATGGCAATAATAGTCAGTGTAATAGGAGCAACCTTTATTGGATTTCTTGTAGGAATTCCTTCATTAAAGATAAAGGGTCCGTACTTAATGTTAGTAACTTTAACCGTCAGTTTTATAATACTTCGGCTTATTGCAATAAGCCCAGAAGGACCACCATTTTATGGGCATGAAGGAATGTCATCGATTCCTCCATTGACCGATGACCCAATTATAGAATATTTCATATTGTATATTTCCTTGATAATTAGTTTTATAATTATGATGTGGATAGCTAGATCAAAATTTGGAACTATCTTAAAATCAATTCGTGATGATGAAATAGGATCAGAGGCTTCAGGAATAAACACAATGAAATATAAACTTTATGCATTTATGCTATGTGCGTTATTCTCGGGACTTGCTGGAGTTTATTTTGCGCTACACTACCATGTAGTAAATCCTTCTGGAAATTTAAGTATGGGTGTCTCTTTTCTTGCTATTATCATGGCAGCTTTAGGTGGAATTGGAACAATTAGAGGATCGTTAGTAGGGGCATTTTTTTATGTTTTTCTTGAATTTATTCTTTTAGAAATAGGATTTGAACTAGATCTTGTGAGAATACTCTTTTCAATTATATTAATACTAGTTATAAGATTTGCTAGTCGTGGTATTTTAGCACCTCTTTTAGATCGTTTAAGAGAACTATGGGATGTTTTGTTAGGAAGATAAAAAATTAAAATATATTAAAATTTTAACAAAAGGAGTAAAACAAATGGGGGTTATTTTAGAGGTCAAAAACCTTACAAAAAAGTTTGGTGGATTAACAGCGGTTAATGATTTTAGTTTTGAAATTAATCGTGGAGAATTTATCGGATTGATAGGGCCAAATGGTGCTGGAAAAACAACTATATTCAACCTTATTAGCGGAATGGAGAAACCAACCTCAGGGTCAATTCATTTTGATGGTGTTGATATTTCTGGTAAATTACCTTTTAAGATTGTGAATTTAGGAATTGCTAGAACATTTCAATTAGTTAGATCATTTAAATTCCTTAGTTTATTAGATAATGTACAAGTTTCATGTCTTTCAAAAAGAGGGAAGGCTGCTTCAGAAACAATAGGCACAGAAGCATATGCAAGTTCAATTCTTCGTTCAGTTGGTCTTATAGATAAAGCTTCAGTTCCTCCTATAGTTTTACCTCATGGTGATTTAAGGAAATTACAAATTGCTAAAGCGATTGGAAGTAATCCAGAATTACTTCTTCTTGATGAGCCATTTAGTGGTCTTTCTTATGAAGAACAAGTAGGTATAACTGAATTGATTAAAAAATTACATAGCGAAGGTGTGACAATTTTTATGACTGGACACGTTTTGCGAGAACTTATGGCATTAGTTCCTAGAGTTATTGCTATGCACCAAGGTAAATTCATTGCTGATGGTCCTCCAAGTGAGGTTGCAAATAATAAAATTGTACTCGAAGCTTATTTAGGAAAAGGTGAAGGATTTGCTTGAAATAAAAAAAATTTATCATTATTATGGAAGCGCAAAAGCGCTTGAAGAAGTAAATTTAAAAGTTGAAGAAAAGTCTTTAGATGCTGTTATAGGGCCAAATGGAGCGGGAAAATCTACTCTTCTTAGGGTTATATCTGGTTTAGAAGAACCTTACAGAGGAAAAATAGAATTCCAAAATGAAAGAATAGATGGCTTAAAAGCTTATAATATCGCACAAAAAGGAATTTCGCATTGTCCAGAGAGACGTAGATTGTTTTATGATATGAGTGTTGGAGATAATATTAAGATGGGGGCATATCTATTAAAAGACAAGAGTAAATACAAGAAAATGAAAAATTTTGTTTATGAATTATTTCCTCGTTTAAAGGAGAGAAGAAAACAAAGAGCTGGAACGTTAAGTGGGGGTGAACAACAAATGTTAGCAATAGCACGGGCAATCATATCAAGTCCAAAATTACTTCTATTGGATGAACCTTCATTAGGCTTAGCTCCAAAAATAAAGGAAAGTATTTTTGCAGCCATTCAAAAAATAAAAGAAGAAGGAACAACAACTTTATTAGTCGAACAAGATGCTACTTTAGCTATAGGAGTTGCAGAGAATATTCATATCCTTGAAGAAGGAAAAATTGAAATGAGTGGCACAAAAGAAGAATTATTGAAAGAACCTCGAATAAAAGAAGCATATTTAGGTATTTAGGTGATAAAAAATGTCAGAACCATCATTAGAAAATCTATTACGGGATGCTAGAGTTGATCTGGTATTATCTAGAATAGAAAATAATCCCTCTGTAATTAGTGAAGTTATTAAATATTTAGATAGTACAATAAGATCTATAAAATTCAATTCAATTCACGTCTTAGGACAAATAGGAGTTAAATCTGAAACTGCTGTTCCTAAGTTAATAAAACTTTTAGAAGATGAAGATTGGAGCATTTGTCGTGAAACTGTACGTTCTTTGGGAAATATTGGAGAGCTTGCAAAAGATGCAATACCCTATCTATCGAAATTGCTTAATAATAAAGAAGTATCCATTCGAAAAGAAGCTGCAATAAGTCTGGGTAAAATTGGGAATCCATCTAAGGAAGCAATTTCAGGTTTAGTTAATGCATGTAATGATGATAACGATGAGGTTCGAGCTGAAGCAGCAAGAAGTATTGGAGAACTTGGTGCAGAAGCACAAGGATCTATACCACAATTAATGAAATGTCTTAAAGATGCAGACTGGGCAGTTAGAACAGCTTCTGCTCAATCAATTAGTAAGATCGGAAAAGGATCTACCATAGCCATTCCTCAACTGATTCAATCATTAGAAGACAAAGATTGGAGAGTACAATTTAGAGTAATAAATACATTAGCTGATATTGGTCGAGAAGCCGTTCCTAAACTTATAGAAGTATTAAACCATAAGAATAAAAATGTTAGAATTGGAGCAATTGATGCTTTAAGTGAAATGAAAGTAACTGATCCAGAAGTTATAAACAGTTTAGCTCTTTTATTAAAAGATAGAGAAGAAGCTGTAAGAGGAAAAGCAGCATATGCTCTTCGAAATATCGGAAAAGAGAGCCTTCCCGTCTTAGTTAAAGAACTTGAAACGACTAATAAAAAAATGCAAATTGTAATTCTTTCAGCAATAGGAGGAATTGGTAAAGATGCCACACAGGTAATTCCGAAAATTATTATTCATTTAAATCATCCAGAACAAGATAATGAACTTCCACAATCGTTCTTTGAAAGAATAGGAAAAGTTTTTTTAACCTTTTTTGAAGATCCCTTATCATCAAAAAGTAAAATTCGTGTTGAAGCAGCAAGAGCGCTTGGTAGAATTGGATTAGAAACGGAAGATGTTATAAGTGCTCTTGAAAGAGCATTAAAAGATCCAAAAAAGAATGTTCGTCGGGAAGCAGCTCTAGCGTTAGGTAAATTCGGATCATCATCAAAAATAGCGATTCCCTCTTTGATCAATGCATTAAATGATAGAAGTCCAGATGTAAGATGGAGAATTTCTGAAGCTCTGGGTAAGATAGGAGAAAAATCAACTGAAGTTGTTTCAACATTAAATGAATTAATACATGATAAATGTGATTATGTATGTGAATCGGCTTATAATGCACTTGATGAATTAACTGGTGAATAAAGAGAGAATTTTAACATTATTTTATTTAAACTCATTAAATTTAAAATTTCTAAAAGTTATTGGTTTTCAAATGAAAAGGATAATTTTTATATTTTCTAACTTTTTCTTAAAAAAATTGAATTAAAGATCAGCCATAACCTTATTATTGGATCGAATTTTTTATTAATATTATAAATGATAAATGTAAATTAGAAAATTATGTAATAGATGGTTTTAAGAAAATGAGTGAAACTAATCCCTATGCAAGTAAACCTTGGTTAAAATATTATGATGAAGGAGTTCCAGCTAGTATTGATTATCCTGAAATTAATATTAGTAATTTTTTAGATGATTCAGCAAAGGAGTTTGGAAATCGATCAGCTATTTGGTTTTTGAAAGAGAAAATCCCCTATAAAAAGTTAAAAGATTTCACTGATAGGCTTGCTACAGCATTAGTAGAAGACTTAGGAGCTAAAAAAGGTGATGTTGTTGCTCTAATGATGCCAAATTTTCCTCAATTTATAATAGGTTATTATGGTATTTTGAAAGCAGGAGGTATTGTTACTGCAGTAAATCCTCTATATACAGAACATGAATTAGCATACCAATTAAATGATGCAGGAGCAGAAATAATAATTGTCTGGGATAACCAATTAGATAAAGTACTAAAAGTAAAAGAAAGAACTCGTCTTAGACATATAATCATTTCCAATATCTTTGATTTTGCTCCAAACGCTAATCCTCTCGGTAAAAGAGAACCTCCTGAAATCGCTGGAACATTGCAACTATTAAATCTGATAAATAAAACCAAACCTAAACCTCCTAAATTTGAAACAAATGCAAAAGAAGATCTAGTTTGCCTTCAATATACCGCAGGTACTACAGGATTACCCAAGGGGGCAATGCTTACGCATTATAATATTGCATCGAACGTTTATATGGCTGCAGAATGGATTAAGAATGTACTAACAAGGGGGAAGGAAACTACTCTTACCAGTATGCCTTTAGTTCATATTTATGCCCAAACAGTCTGTATGAATTTGGGTATATATCAAGGATCAACTCTCGCTTTACATCCTGATGCCAGAGATCAAAGAGCTTTATTTGAAATAGTAAAAGCAACTCATCCTACTGCTTTTCCTGGTGTACCGACATTTTATATGCGATTATTAGAACGCGATGATCTTGAAGATTACGTTAAAGATCTTAAATCTCTAAAAGTTTGCAATACTGGTGCTGCTCCAATGCCTCCAGAAGTTCTAAATGAATTTGAAGAAAGAACCGGAGCTGTTATTTTAGAAGGATATGGAATGACTGAAACTTCACCATCAACAATTTCCAATCCATTCGGAGGACAAAGAAAAATTGGTTCTGTTGGACTCCCATTTCCTGATACTGAAGTTAAATTAGTTAATATTGAAGATTATACCCAGATCGTACCTCAAGGGGAATCAGGTGAAATAATGATAAAAGGACCTCAAGTTTTTAAGGGTTATCTTAATAAACCTGAAGCCACCGCCAATCAATTAAAAGATGGATGGGTTCTTACCGGCGATATCGCAGTAATGGATGAAGATGGCTACTTTTTTATCGTAGATAGAAAGAAAGATATGATCAATGTAAGTGGATTTAAGGTATTTCCAAGAGAAGTTGAAGATCTATTATTTG
The DNA here is from genome assembly GCA_048885285.1 of Candidatus Odinarchaeota archaeon. Lineage (GTDB taxonomy): Archaea > Asgardarchaeota > Lokiarchaeia > Sigyniarchaeales > SOKP01 > Loki-b32. The sequence continues at coordinate 5,067 of JBHLQA010000003.1, read as the reverse complement.
AATATGAAAAGATAGAAAAGTGTGCTGTTATTGGGGTTCCTGATACTGAAAAACCTGGAAGTGAGAAAGTGAAAGCTTACATTGTGTTAAAAGAAGGTTTTGCAGAATCACCAGAAATAGAAGCTGAAATAAAAGAATATTGTAGAAAAAATTTGTCTCCTTATAAAGTACCAAAATTCTTCGAATTTAGAAAAGAACTTCCAGAATCTTTTACAGGAAAAATTCTTAGGAAAGACCTAAAAGATATTGAGGCATCAAGAAGAGGAGAAGAAGTTTAGAATAATATTTAGTTTATTTTTTTAAATATTGTTTAAATAAAATTCTCTTTTTTCCATTTTTTTATAAAATCTTTAAAAGTATTCTCAGAGATACCAAGAGAATTAGGTGATTTATGATTTAATAACTTATTTGATTTGGTTTTATCTCCAAAAGATTTTTGCCAATCATAATAACTCATTGCTTTTGACATAATATTAATATTAAAATTTCTGTAAATAAACCAATATAGTGTATCAGTTTTCTAATAATCATATATGTAATACAAATTTGTCTATTTAGATTTAAGTCTTATCTTTTAAAATACGTACCTAAAGTATAAAAAATAAGAAAAACCAAAGATATATAAGAGAAATTTTCATGCTCTATATAGTAGAGACATTTCCGACAAAAATATTCGATTTTTATATCTAAATACGTTTATTAATTCAATTCTTTTATTTTTGAAATTATCTAATATCTATGAGGATTGATACTCCTTGTCTTCTTTTTAATCATTTCAATTAAATCTATCTATAGCTCAAAAATTGGACTTAAATTGTTTTAATTATAAAAATTTACTATCTTAATTACGTTATATTTTGAAACCAATTTTATCATAGATGATATAAAATATGGAATTAGCTATTGAGACTAGTAATCTGAAAAGATATTTTGGAGATATTCATGCTGTAGATGGAATTGATTTAGTAGTACCTAAGGGTTCATTATTTGGTTTTTTAGGTCCTAATGGTGCGGGAAAAACTACAACAATATCTATGTTAAGTACTATTCTTCCTCCTACAAGTGGGAATGCTACTATTTTAGGATATGATCTTAAAAAGCAATCTAACAAGATTAAAGAAAATATAGGAATTTGTCCCCAAGAAATTGTTCTTTATGAAAGACTAACTGCACGTGAAAATATTAATTTAATTGCTCAGATGCATGGATTAAAAAAGGCAGACTATAAAGAGAGAACAGATGATTATCTTGGTCAGATGAATCTTTTGGATAGAGCAAATTCCTTAATAAAGACATATTCAGGAGGAATGAAACGTAGAGTAAATGTCTTAATGGCTGTAATACATGAACCAAAATTAATTTTTTTTGATGAACCTACAGCTGGACTTGACCCTCAATCTCGCAGAGTTGTATGGGATTTTATCAAGGATTTTCAAAAGAAAAAATCAACAATTATTTTGACTACTCATAATATGGATGAAGCTGATGATTTATCAGATGAGTTAATTATTATAGATAATGGAAAAATAATTACTCAGGGATCTCCTAGTAATCTTAAGGGAAGATTAGGGGAAGGAGATATTGTGGAATTTAAAGTTGATGTAGGAGTAGATAGAGCACAAATAATTTTAAGAATAAAAAACTTAGATTTTGTTAAATGGGTAAAACCAATAGGAAAAAGAAGGATACTTTTAAATGGATTAGATGCAATAAAGCATATTTCTAAGATAATAGATGCAGCAAAAGTTAGAATGTTGGATATTACAATAAGAGAAAATACATTAGATGATGTTTTTATCAATCTAACTGGTCGGAGGTTGAGAGATTAATGAGAGAACTTAAAAATGTTAATAAAAAGAACGAAAAAAGGAAAATGTATAAAGCTAATAGTCTTTATCATCTAACTATTAAAAATATTAAAACAATGTTTAGAGATCGTGGTCATTTAGCATGGTTAATAGGTTATCCTTTATTAATTATAATCATTTTCTCTTTAGCTTTCGGTTTTTCTTCTTCAAGATCAGATTATGATCTTGTTTTGTTTAACTATGACTCTGAAGATTCAGGAGTTTTTGGAAATCCTGCTGATTATTCATTACTGATAATAGATATTTTAGAAACGAATTTAAGTGATTCTATAGAAATAATTGGAACTCAAGATAATTTTACAGAGGAGGAAGCAATTAATTTAATAAATTATGAGAAAATTGATGCGATTATTTATATACCAACTAATTTTACTGAGGATATCTATTTTGGATTAGAACCAGAAATTAATATCACAACTGTTCCCGATCAAATTGCAGAAACTGTGATAAATTCAATTCTAAAACAAATTGTTGATAGCATTATAATCTATCATAATGGTGTAAAACCAGCAAAAATAAATAGTAAACAAATGTTAAATACAGTAAAAATCACAAATTTTGACTTTCTTGCTCCTGGTTTTGTAATATCTGGAGTTTTAGTATGTATAAGTCAATTAGCATTGCATTTTTCAGAAGAAAAAAATAAAGGTACATTAAAAAGGTTAAGTACAACTCCAGTTTCCAGAAGTAATATTTTATTTTCTGGAATGCTTTCTCAACTTTTAGTTGCTTTTTGTCAGACTATTATTTTACTGGTATGTTTATTAATTTTTGGTGCTTATTTCCATCCAAATGCTAATGTATTACTATTGATCTTTATCCCTATGCTTTTTGCTTTTACAGTTCTAGGGTTTGGAACTCTTTTAGCATCCATTGTTAAATCTGAACAGACTGCTGGATTATTAGCGTGGTTTATTATACTCCCACTTCAATTCTTAGGTGGTTTATTCTTTTATTTTGAAAATCCAATTATGAAATTTATTCCAACTTCATATGCAGCTCATGCAATGCGACTAGTTATGGTAGAGGGGATGAATTCATGGAATGCGATTGGCCAAGATATTTTAGTTTTAATAGGTTTTGGTGTAATTACAACCTTACTGGGAATTATACTATTTCAAAGAAAAACTGCAATTCTATAAATATAATTGTTTAAGATCTAATGAGTATATTTATTTTAATTATCAATTAATTATGTGACTAGTGTATATTCATTTTTTGGTTTACCACTAGCCCCTTTTATCTTAGATTCTTTAACAATACCTTTATGAATTAAGAAATCTAATATTTCTCTTAATTTTCCTCCTCCTATTTTTGATTGATTACTTAACTCTTTAGTTGTAATCTTAGTGTTGTTTTGAATAATTTCTAATATTGTTTGGATAGGTTCAGGAAATTCAATTTTAATCCTTTTTAATATAGTTTTTACTTTTAAATATTGCTTTGATTGTTTAACAAAATCTATTCCATGAAATCCATCAAAATGGAAGATATCATCATTTAAGAAGAGGACTGTATTAAGAAATCTCTCATCAATTAAGATAACACCGTTATTCACAATAATATCATTATATCTAACATGTTGACATGTACATTCTTTCGTCTGAATAATTTTAATTTGAATTCTCTTAAGTATATCAATGATTTGATTAAAATAACTTTCTATTGAATCAAAATCTTCTTTGGAATAATATAAAACTAATTTAATTCCCCTCATAAACGCTTTATAGAAAGCATATTCTAACTTTTTTAATAATGTAGGGGGTATAGCCATAATTTAACTTCTGAAGAGAGCTGGAAAAAAGTAATGGGGTCTGATGGGGCATTAAAAGCCGCTATTGAAGCCCGTGAACAAGGATTGGTTAAATATATAGGGGTGACTGGACATGGATATACGGTAGCTGCTATGCATAAGAGAAGTTTAGAACAATTTGACTTTAATTCAGTTCTTTTACCCTATAACTATGTTATGATGCAAAATCCAGAATATGCAGCAGATTTTAATAATCTCTTGGAAATATGTAAAGAACGTAAAGTAGCAGTACAAACAATAAAATCTTTAGCACGGGGTCCATGGGGAGAAAAAAAAAAGATATGTTCTACCTGGTATGACCCATTTGAAGATCAAGCTGATATTGACCGTGCTGTTCATTGGGTTTTAGGAAAAGAAGGTATTTTCCTTAACTCTAGCGCTGATATTCATATTTTACCCAAAATACTTGATGCTGCTATATGTTTCAAGAAAGGACCTCCAGAAGAAGAAATGCAAGGAAAAGTTGCTCAGTTAGGAATGAAACCTATATTTGATGGAAGATCTTTAGTCTTATAATTTTGAATTTTAACTAAAATTTGAAAAAAGAAACATTTATATTTTTATTCATCATTATATCAGTAACTGGTATTCCAGTTACTGGTAATTTCTGTAATTAACAGAATTTTAAGTCATTAATACAATTATCTATGATTTTTAGTTAACTATGGTTGAAAATTATCATAAGAATTTTGAAAAAGTAGTAAAAAAAAATTTCATTAATATCTTTATTCTTAGTATTCTTGAGAAAGGTCCTTCTCATGGTTATAAAATCGGACGTGAAATTGAAAAACGTACTCTAGGGATGTGGGAACCAAGAGCATCAACTCTATATTGGATACTTAACAATCACAGGGAAAAAGGATTTATAAAACTCATAGAAGATGATAAAAATAGAAAAGTTTACAAGATTACTAATAATGGTAGAGAAACTCTAAAATTAATGAAACAGACTCAGCGAAAAATACGTAAAGCTTATCGTCATTTTTTAACAACTTCAATTTTAAACGGTGGTTCAATTGACATAGAAGAACTCGAGCACTTTAATGAAGTTCCAAATATCCAGATGTTACCAACCGCGTTAAAAGCTGATAAATTTAATGGGAAATTAACTCTTGATGAAAAACTCCAGAATTTAGAAAAGATGAGAACCTCAATCATAGAAAATCGAGATCGCTTGAATAAATATATCACTGACTTTGATAAAACAATCCTACAAATTAAAAATGAATTGGATAAAGAGAATTGATATAAAATAAATAAGTAAAAATACAATAAATTAAAGATTTTTTATTAGCTTCACATGTCCAAAATTGGAAATATTTTGATAGGATATAATAGATGTAAAAATAATGGTGAAAAAGGAATTATTTATAAAACGTGTATATG
>JBHLQA010000002.1:0-24134 GCA_048885285.1 Candidatus Odinarchaeota archaeon | reverse complement strand
AATAAGTTAATAAAAATAATTTGGTGACAAATTATATGAGCGTATATGATATTGGAAGATTATGCGTAAAAACTATGGGAAGAGAAGCAGGACATTTTTGTGTCATTGTTGATGTAATAGATAAAAATTATTTGTTAGTTGATGGTTTAAAGGTACGAAGAAGAAGAGTAAATTATAAACACATAGAACCAATAGTAGATATATTAGATATTAAAAAAGGTGCTTCACACGACCAAGTAGAAGCGGCGATTAAAAAAGCTAAATTAGAAAAAAAAATGAGTGAAACTGTATCTATCCCCATCAAATAATTAAATAAATTCGCCTCTTAAATAATAATATTCTATTCATTATTTTTTTTAAGCAACGGTTGCCTAGCCCGGTACGGCGCCGGCTTGGAGTGGACATATTCCCAGAAAGCCGGTGTGGGTATCCACTCGGGGGTTCGAACTATAAGGAAAATCTTCTTATAGGAATAAATCCCTCCCGTTGCGTTATTCCCTTTGCATCTCTTAAATAGCTTAAACGTCTGGAAATTCTAACGCTTTTGCTTTTTGTCCTGCAAACATGCCTCCCATTCCTCCAGAAGCCTGAGATTGAATCTTTAATAACCTCTGAATAAGTGTGTTTATTCCCAATGAACATATAAAATACCACGCCGTAAAATTAATCCAAATAGCATCTGCACTTATAAAATTTCCTATTAAAGGAACATCATTTGCGTGCATAGGAGAAAGAGCAACTTGAGCTCCCCTAAAAACAACTTGATTTAAAACAAAAAAAATTATTATCATTGGAACAAAGGTCACACAAGAGGGCTTCATTCTTTGAAGTGACATACGTTGCTGGGTTTTTTTGACCATAATATCTTTGCGTTCCCATCTTTTTCGAGCTTTTCTATATCGTTCAGGGTCAATCTCTGCTAAATCAATTATCTTTTGTTTTTCTTCTTCATGTGCTTTGATTAATGCTTGTTTACGGTTAATTTCATCGGTGTTGACTAGCCATTTGGTTAAGATTGTAGTGATTATTGTAGTTATAGTCGATAACAGTAATACAAATAGCATTGAACCAGGGGGTGTCCCTATCAAATTCACAAAGTCGTTTTCAAAAAATAATGACAACATCTCTATCTGTATGTATATTGGAATTATTATAAATTTTTCACTATATTTATTTATACTTCTTGAAATGTAGAAGAATTAACTCATATGGATTTATCTCTCTTTTTAGTCATAGTTATTATAATCTTAAGAAGATTCTTATCAAATTAATCAGGAATAAATATAAAGATGTTAATTAATCCATACCTAGCATTGCACGCATTCCCGGATACTGGGAAGCAGCTAGTTCTTTCGATATAGTCTCGGCATAATTATGAATGATTCCAATTGCGATTAAAAGGCCCGTACCTGAAGTCAATGCACCTAATGAATCTGCCGCGAAACTTAAGAGGGCGATAATTATTCCGTTAAGAATAACCAAGGTAGGGATGTATCGCTTGAGGATTCGTTCGATGATTTTGGATGAGCTCCTGAACCCCGGAACTTGCATTTTCGAATCGATAATTTGTTGGGCAATATCTCTCGGCGCAAGTCCCGAGACTTCGACCCAGACACGGCCGAGTAGTATACAAAGATATATAAATATAACAAGATATAGCAGTGCTTTCCACGGATAAGCAAACAGCGATTCGATTCCCAATGGTGGAGTAAGCAACCATATCAAACCCCCTTTTGGCACTAACTGAGTTCCTGAACCACTACCAGCTTCTTGGGGATCAAATACCCCTAGTAAATTAACCCAAATATCAGGGACGTGCCACGCACGTAACAATCCGTTAGGACCAGCCAATAACTGCCCAAAAAATAAAATGTTCGCATATATTGCATTAACTAAAATAACCGGTATATTGGAAACATATAGGAGTTTCATTGGATATTTTCCTTTAAAACCTCGATAGCCTCGATATGCAAGTGGGATCTCAACTCGCGTAGATTCGAACCAAATTACCAATAAGAATATAACTATCGTTGTTATTATGCCTAAAAGTGAGGGTAAAGGTGATTCCCGGAAGAAAAGCATTCCAACAGTCGTATTAGGGTTATTATCAAAGAGGGCATTAAAAAATCCAATAACAATTCCTCTTGAAACGCCATCAGGAGAGCCAGCAAAACTAAAACAGTTCCAAAATATTTGACCAGCTACTCCTGCTGCGATAAATAGAGATACTCCACTCCCTAAACCCCATCCTTTTTGAAGAACTTCATCTAAGAGAATAATTATTATTCCTGCAAATAATAACTGAATAAAAATAAAAAAGGCATTATCTAATCCTAAAGTTTTCGCATCACCAAAAGCTCCTCCAATAATATAGGAAAGTGCATTAAAGATTGTTAGAAAAACCGACATAACCTTTTGAGCTCCACTAAACATAGCTCTATCGTAAGGATCAGCCATATCTATATTAATTAGCTTTGAACCCATAAGCAACTGCATAATAAGCCCCGCTGTGACTATTGGTCCTATCCCTAATTCTGTTAACATGCCTCTCTGACTTGCTAGAATAACACGAAGCCAATAATAATAATCTATTGATTCTGCAATATTTACTCCATATAAAGGAATATTACTCATGATTAAATAAATAATAAGGACAACAGCAGTCCAAATAAATTTCTCCTTAAAAGAAACCTCACGCTGTGGTTGCTTAATTTCTGGCATTACTTTTACGAAAGGAGAAAAGAATCTAAGAAATTTACCAGCCATAGGTTATCAACAGAGTGAGCTAATTATATAATTTGTACAAGTCGATAATATCAACTTCTTAACTTTTAAATGTAATATAAAAAAAATGGAATTTAAAAAAAAGTTTGTGCTTTAGCTTGATTTTTAATTTAATAATAATTTACAATTTTAAACTATAATTAGATATTGGGTTTGGAAAAAAGAAAATAAAAAAAAATTTATTCTTTTAGATTAAAAACTAAAAGTAATTGAAAAACATTAAAATCTTTTTTAATGTTTTTATCGGTCTCTTTTTTTTAATTATTCATAAATTACTTGTGTGGGTATTTTACTTTAACAAAATATACGATTAAAAAAGACTTCCAATGCCAGTTGGCTCTTCTTCTTCGGGTTCTTCTTCTTTCTTTGTTTCTGTCTTTTTTTCCTCAACAACTCCTCCCGCCGGGGCAGCAGCTACTGGTATCGCGCTCGCAGATTTAATAATATCCTCTATATTTGTCTCCTTTAATCCTGCAATAAGCTTTGCAATTTCCGATTTATCAACCTTCGCACCTGCTGCGTTTAATACTTTTTCTACATTTGATTCGTTAATTTTACCTCCAGCTTTGTGAAGTAATAAAGCGGCATAGATACTTTCCATATTTCATAACCTCTTTTTTATAATTTTATATGTATTTTTAATTGAAATTTAAAATATTCTTAATTTATTATCCAAATAATCCTCCAATGCCAACTCCATCCTCATTAGATTCCTCTTTCTCTTCTTTTTCTGCAACATTAGCTTTTTCATCTTGAGTTGGAGTTTGAATGCCTTCTCCAAAAATAATAGCATTCAATATTGTGGCTTCAGAAGCAGCTTTTCGAATATAGTCTTCTGTCATATCCTCTAAGAAAAAAGGCATCTCTAATAAAATCCCTAATGCTTCTCTATAAGCTTTAGTAACGTTTTGTGTAAATTGTACCATATCCATATATAAAATATCTTCTGGGATAATTTCTCCATCACTCCACGCAAAATGAATCTTAATCAATGATTCTATTGGAGTTATTCCTAATTTTTTCAGAACTGCTGCTTGTTTTACATCAACTAAATCGCCTGCTTTATGGGTTCTTGTATCTTCACGAACGTGTATTGTATCATTCATTATTCTGGTGGGTAACCGTAAAGTCATGTTCAATTCACTTATTACTTGTCCCGTAGGTAATCCCGTATCTCCTGCTGGAACCCATATATCTACTGGAGTAATTTCATTTGGTTTCGCAGGAACCATCCACTCATTTTCAAGAAAAATATTTTTCAATTCGAATAAATCAATATTAGTAAACACTAGACTTGATTGACCGGGGATATGCTTTGCGAATTCATCTAAATTTTGCTTTTTGGCTTCTTTTTTAAATAATTCTATTGCTCGTTGTTGAAGTGATCTTTTCGACATTCGAAATTCTGCTTTTCCTCTCAAAATCTTCCTCATCGTTTGGATTTGCTTATCGCTTATATGCGCAACTTCAATTACGGCAACATTTTTATAAGTCCTAAATAAATCAAATAAATAATTTATTTCATCAATTTTCCATTGTGGGATATGTTTATTTTCAATCATATTTTTACACCTCGATACTTTTCAGGAATTCCTCTTGTACTTTTACGGGCTTTCCCATTGTTGATTTAAGATACATCGATTTAAAATTATTGAATTTATGGGGCATCTGATCGGCGATAAAATCTATTATTGTTTTCATATTTTCATATAATTTTTCCTGTTCCATAGACTTTTTACCTATCTTAACAAAAATAATCGGTTGCTTTTTCATCTGAACACGAATTACTTTTCTATAACGCTCATTAGCTAATTTTAAATCTTCAGGACTAGAAATGATTCCATATCCTGTAGGAAAAGGTTTTGGCATTTTGCCAACAGGTCCAAGAAACCTTGCTAAATACCTCGCAACATCCCTCATCATTTTATCTTCAACAACAAAGTAATCATATTTTTTAGCAAATTTTTTCTTGAATTTCTTCTCCTCATTGTTTAAACTTATCAGTCCATTTGAATCCAATGTGTCCAATCCAAGTTTTTTTGCTTCGAGCAATATTTCATCCGATGCAATTACACAAATATTCGGTTTATTCCCTGTAATCACGTCATGCGATAAAATAATTTCTTTATCTATTCTATTTTTTGGATCATTTAGATTGATGTCTTTAATATTTATAATTAGATCAATCGTCTCATCGAATTTTCTTATTTTATCTTTAAAGCCTTCCTTTTTTATTACTGAAAAATCGAGTGCGGCATTTAATGACTTTTTTAATAATCTATCATCTACTTTCAAGGTTTATTAGTCACCCCTTATCTTTTCATCATATTCCCCATTTTGAATTCTTTTTTGAATGACTCTGGGATCTTCTCCTTCAACGGTCAACCCTACGGATAATGCCGTACCTAAAACTGTTCTTATCGCCGCTTTATAGGTTTTATCCAAAAATTTTTCTCTCTTTGCATCAACCACATTCTGGATTTGCTCTAAAGTTACATTTCCAATTTTTTGTTCAGAAACACTAGAACTACCCTTTTCAACCCCTACTTCTTTAAGTAAAAGTGATGCTGTAGAAGGGGTTTCAATAAATATTTCAAATTGCTTTGTCTCCGGATCGCATTCAATTCTCACTGGAACCGTCAAACCTTTGAATACGGCTGTTTGGGTGTTAATTTCATCAACGACATCCTTTATATTTATGCCTGTGGGTCCAACGGCTGGACCAATTGGAGGGCCCCCACTTGCACTTCCTCCAGTTACTAATGCTTTTACGATAATTTTTCCCTTTTCACTCATTTCCTTTCAATTTTCAAATTAATCTTAAATTCAATGCTAATTTATAAAGGGTTAGGAGCGTAAAAATGAATATCTTTATCATTTTTCCATTTCAATATCTTTAATGTATTATATTGAAACCGTCATGTTATTACGTCCTAAGTCCTCGAAAAATTATTTGAACTTAGTAATTGTGTGGAATGAAAGAATGTTAAAAAAATTTATCAAAATAACAATATTTTAATATCTGCGATATTTTTCAGATTTTTATCATTATTATAGCTAAAGTATTTTCCTAATAATATGTAAAAAATAATTTCTGAATCATAGTTGTTTTATGAATAATTAACCAAAATAATCCTGCACAATTTTATCAATTGGTCTAAATACTGTTAAATCACCATCCCATTTTTCTAAAAGATTATAGTAAATACTTTCTATTTTTACGATTAGACTATTCAATAAAACATGAAGAGAATTTAACTTTTCCTTACTTATTATTACACCATAGATAAAATCTCCAGGTTGAATAATAATATATTTTCCTTTTTTTTCAATAACAGAGGTGTCTTTCTCTTCACTAATCTGTTCAAGCATCATTCTTAACATTGTTATTACTCCTGAAATTGATGATCTATAAGCATTTTGTGTCTCTTGTGTAAAGGATTTTTCATAAATTAATAATCCTGATTTATGTATAATTAAAAGACCTTCAATCTCCTTTTGCCAATTATACTCTAAAAATGAAGGAGTAGATGAAAAATATGAATATAAAAAAAATATAGTAAAAATTTGTAAAAAATCTCCAATAATTCGAGAAATTAACCCAAATAAATTAATAATAAGATCTGTTGTTAATGCAAAACCAAAAATAAGAGTTGTCCCTCCAATTAAATATTGAAGGAATTTAAATCTAAATTTCCCTAATATTGGATTTGATTTGAAGATTGAATTTAATTCTAAATTATAAAAAATAAGAAATACGATGAAGATAGGCCAAAATGTATATGAGATAATCTGTCCATACTTTAAATCATAGATTATAATTATGAAATAAAAAATAAAATTGGAACTGAAAATTATTGTAAATAAATATCTTTTTAATAGAATCCTATAACTTTCAATAGTATACATAAACATAACTATTACAATCATCAATGAAACATAGCCACAATTTGAAAAAATTGTCCTTATTTCAGAAGAGTGGACATAATGATCTCCTATGATAAAGAAAATCCACATTAATGAAAATCCTAAAAATAAATAGACATATCCCCTCTCTTGAAGACTTTTCAACTTATTTTTAAATTTAAAAACTCGGTTTAAAAAAAGTAATCCTAATTCAAGATATAGTAAAACGATCACCCATTCAACTATTAAAGCTATTTCTGCCATAGGGCCTATTAATGGAAATTGTATCTCTTCAAATATCATAAAAAAAACTTAATTTTTAATTTTAGTCTAGTAATAATTTAATTTCATTGTTAAAATCTAAAAATATTTGACTTTCTTTACCCTCAATAGCATTTAAATCAAGTACTACATTTTTATATAGTTCAGTAAATCTGTTTCCTATTAATTTTAAAAAATATTTAATACTAATCATTTCTTTTTTTACAAAAATACAATACATAAGAAAACTTAAATCCCCTTCCCCATAATTTAATAATATCAAATTCTCACCTTGTTTAATTTTTTCTATTTTATTTTCTGGTGATTCTGTAACTCTTGAAATGATCTTTTCGATTCCAATAATCCCCTCAGGGAATATTACATTATATTCTCTAGCACCTTTTAAATCCTTATCAGCTTCTAATAGTTTTTTATTATTTTTAATAAAATTATAATGAAATAAAACTTGTGTTTTATCTGAATTTATAATGTAAAAACTCAATAAGTTTTCTTGCCAATTAAACTCTAAAAATATAGGGAAACCAAAAATAGCATAAAATACGATAAGTTGTCCTAAGATAACTATTGGGTTATAAATGATTGCAATTATGGACTGTTGCAGCTCAGTAAATAAGTAAGGATTTTTTTCAGCACCAATTATTATCATTATTATAATGACACTTTCCCCTATAAGTAATAAAATTAATTTATTTCTGATAATTCCAGAGGATTTTTTTAATAATTTTAAATGAAAGAACAACATATAAAGCCCTCCGATAAAAACAGCCACTATTACAAGAATTCCTACAAATGTGATGTTATTAATAATTAATATAAAGAGAGAAATAATGAACGTAAATCCACAAACTACTTTTGTTATTTTTGTATTTATTAAATCTCTAAAAGATTTTTGAGATATTACAGCTAAAAATGAAAATGTAGCAATAAATATTAAAATATGTGAAACTCTCAGATTAAAATTCGATAATATTGAATTATCAATATAATAGCTATTAATTGTGCGAATTACTATTCCTGTAAAACCAAATCCATACAATAATCCAAAAGCCAATAAAAATTTATTAATTCCTAATTCTTCATCTTTAATTTGAAAATATCTATAAAAAAAATATATGCTTATCTGATACCCAATTATTAAAATAATAAAAATAAATGGATAATGAAATTCTTTCAAATCAATTGTCATTGGTTGTTATTAGTTTTTTTTATAATAAATGTTTATAGTATTATTCTTCTCATACAAAAACTTAATTTTGGGAATTATTTGCATTACTTATTCCTATATTTGATAGCATTATTCATACTTCACAAAATTTTATTATCTTTAATAAAAGTTTAAAAAAAAAATTGGTTTATAATTAATATACACTTTTAAAAAGAAATTTAACCATTCCTAACAGGGGAAAAAGGATTTCATTTGATTTTACATATAAGATAGGTGTTTTTGGCGATTCCGGTGTTGGAAAAACAACACTAATTTATCGTTATATCACAGATAAGTTTGATTTAGACATTGGGAGGTCAATGGGAGTAGATGTGAATGCTAAAACAATAGACATTGAAGGTTTTGTTATAAATTTACAAATATGGGATTTTGTAGGTGAAGAACGCTTTAAAACTTTATTGCCTATCTATGCTCGAGGGTCTTTTGGTGGAATTTTTATGTATGATATTTCTAATAAGTCTACCCTGTCAAATTTAAATGAATGGATTTTTCTTTTTCAAGATAAAGGAAAACACCCTACTATCCAGATTCCAATTTTGATTGTTGGAGGTAAATCAGATTTATATGCAGAGAGAAAATTAAATCTTGAAGATGCATATAGTTTATCAAATTCTTACGATATCTTAGAGTATATTGAATGTTCATCAAAAACAGGTGAGAATGTGGAAAAAGTGTTTTTAACTTTAACCAAAGAGATTATTAAGAGATCAACATATTTATCTGCAACATAATCTACGTCCATGGTTTAAATCACATTTCAGATATTCCTCAGATAATATATGTAAAATTATCTCACGATCTAAATTAGTCTTTTTACTAATATCCTCTATTTCAATACCGGGGGTTGCTATTAGTTGAAAGATTTCTTTCTTAACTTCTTCACTTACCTCTAAACTCATTATAATAACCTGGTGGTATTCATTAATAAATTTTAACCCACAAATTTAATTATTTCATTTACAATTTTATAGTTGGGTATTATTAAATTAGCTGCCCCAATTTCCGCAGCTACCCTTGGCATTCCATATAACACACTCGTTTCCTCAGATTCAGCAATAGTTTTACCCCCTTCTCGTCTAATTGCCATTAATCCTGCAGCACCATCAGATCCCATACCTGTTAATAAAATACCAAGTGTTTTATCCTTATATACTCGTGCTGTGGAAAAAAATAACACATCAACAGAAGGTCTACAAAAATTTACTAGCTCTCCTTCAAAGGTTCGAATACAAGGTGTATTATTTTTAACCGTTACTTGCATATGTTTGTCTCCTGGAGAAAAATAAATCGTACCTGGTGTTATTTCCTCGTAATTTGCTCCTATTTTTACCTCCATTTGACATATATCTTTTAATGTCATTACAAATTGACGCATAAAAAGATGATTTAAATGCTGGACAACTAATATTGGTACAGGTAAATTGGCAGGAATATCACTTAGAATTGTTCTTAGCGTTCTAGGACCCCCCACACTCGCACCAATTACGACAATTCGAGTTGGTATTCTTACCAACGTAGTAGGAGACATCTCTAAAAAGAATTCTTCAGCCCTATTTTCTAGTGTTTCTCTGAATTTCTTGGTCAATTGAAGTTCACGCGTTTTCCTTAATTTTTGACCTTGTTTGACAAAATTATTTTTGTCTAACAACCTAGATTTACTATCAATTTTTTGTTTTTTAGGGATTTCAGTTAATAAAACTTTAGAAATCAAATTTTCTTTAATTTTTGGAAGTACTTCCTTCCATAAACCTATGGGTTTAACGATATAATCATATGATTTTAGGATAATTGGTATTTCAAAGGAATTTGTGACTTTTGGATTTATATCCGTTAATACTATAATTGGAATATTAAAATTATTTGCTATTAAATTAAATGAAGCTAACCATTCTTTATTTTTATATTCAATATCGAGAATTAGCACATCTATTTCTTTCGTTTTAATATTATTGATTGCTTCTTGCCCATTTCGCACAATTCCCTCGATTTTAATTTCACTATGGGAAGAAAGCATCTCAGATAATACATTTCTACGAAGAATTGACTCAGATGCTATCAATACTTTTTTCAGCATATTAGTTCTAATGGTCTATTATTGAAAATAATAAAAATACTCGTATAAATAAATACTGATAATAAAAATACAACTTATTACAGGTTTGCTGAAATAATTAAATATTATCATTATTCTCCTAAAATTACCTTATGGGTTATAGTTCCAATTTGATCTATTGAGGCTTCAATAACGTCTCCAGGTTGGATTGATCCTACTCCACTGGGTGTACCAGTTGCCACAATATCTCCAGGAACTAATGTGGTAAATTTAGATAAATATGCAAGAATTTCTGGAATTTTAAAAATCATATGTTTCGTATTCGATTTTTGACGAGTCTTGCCATTTATTTTCAATTCAATATCTAAATTATGGGGATCTTGTATCTCATCTATAGACGCTATTCGTGGACCAATTGGACCGAAAGAATCGAAATTTTTACTCCGATACCAGGGTAAATTCATATTTCTATCATTTATCTGCATTTTCCTTGCAGTAATATCAAGAAAAACAGAGTAACCTCCAATAAAATCGTATCCTTCCTCAATTTGAATATTTTTACAAGTCTTAGAAATTACAAATGCTAATTCTACTTCATGATCCACTTGATTATACTCTGGATCATTATATAACAACTTAGGATATAGTATGGGATTTCCATCAGTTACTATTGTATTTGCTGTTTTTACAAAAAATAGTGGACTTTTCGGTATTTGCGATCTCATCTCTTTTGCATGCTCTACATAATTTCGTCCTAAGCACAGAATCTTTGTTGTATCAATTGCTTTTTCTCCAATCTTAAAATTCATTCTTTACTCCCCTTCCAAAATAATTTTAGTCATAAAAGGTCTAATTTTAATTGTATTTTTACAATTTTTTATAAAAAAAATAAATCCTTAATAAGCATTTATGATTTTTAATATTTCAAGAGATTAAAACTCTTTAATTTCTCAATTCTTTTTAGGAGAATTTCGCAGTAACTATTTAAAAATATAATAAAGATACCCTTAGGAATAAAATAAGAAATAATGATTAAATAAAGTGATAAAAATGAGTGAACAAATACAATACAACGATGAGAAGGAAAAAAAATCATTACCACATTCGTTTACCAAAAAAGTAGCTACTTCTGCTATCTTTATGGCAGTTGGATTAGTGTTAAGTTATCTCAATCCATTTGCATACTTTGAAATATTCGGAACTAGAATTAATCCTTTTGCTCATTTCATTAATGCGATAACTGGTGTTTTAATTGGGCTCATTTTTTCGTGTATAACTGCTTTAGGCATCGCAACTCTTCGATTTTCACTTAGTATAGGAACAATTCATGCGTTTCATGGAGGTATTACTGGTGCTTTTGTAGTGGGAATTGTATCTCACATATTACGTAAAAAATATCCTAAATATGTTGAATTTGCGGCCTTTACAGAACCCCTAGGAACTGTTTTTTTAGGAGGAACTATTGCTCATTTAATTGTGCCAATAGGAAGTTATTTTGCAATTGAGAGTCTTTTTACATACTGGATTCTCTTTGCTTTAAGTTGCATTCCAGGATGTATTATGGGATTCATAATTCTAATGATTCTAAAAAAAGCAAAAATAACGTGGGAAGATTTTTATTAGCATTAATTATATATCTACTCAATTTTTATGAAATTTAATTCATCTTTAAATTATGAAGCATTTATTGGCCATAAGACCATTCTTTATGGAGAAACTAATACTAAAAAAACTTTTTATACCGCAAAATTTGTTCAAAACCTCATAGAATTATATCATATAGATCCAAAAGAAATTAGTATTTTAGATTTTGCTCCACCATACAGTATAATTAAAAATGTTAAAATTGGTGGTAAAATAAAAGATTTTTATGAAGACAGTGTTAAATGCATTAACTTTTCCTTTGAAGGAGAAATCATCCCACCCCGCCTTAACGCGAAGAATCTTACAGAACTTTATGAAAATGCTTGTGAAAACTTTAAAAAAACTTATAAAATCTTATCCTTATTCAACGATAATCCAACTTCAATATTAATTATCAATGATATTTCAATATATCTACATATAGGAAATAAAATTTTCTTTCTTGAATCAATAAAAAAAGCACCTACCTTTTTTGGGAATTCTTATTATGGATCGTCAATAACGAGTGATTTTGCCTCCCTATTTAGTCGAAGGGAAAAAAGATCGGTTGAATATTTAATAGAAAAACTGGATTTTTCGTATTTTACCGGTTAGACCTTAGAACATCTCTTTTGACAAAACAGTTTTAACTTATGTTATTTAGACTTTTTTTAAGTCAAATTATCTTTAATTTTCTTTAAATTTTGATAGTAATGCCATAAATAGATTAAATAAGTTGTAATGAGGAATTTTATGGTTGAAATTATTAAACTTACATTCTCTTACAACTTAAAATAGAAATAATATATAATTTCATATCAATAAAGTAAATTTATGAGATTAACGACTTTATTTCCAAATAACAATAAATAAATTTATTTATATATGACAAAAAAGAAAAGTGAAATTTTTAAAATATGAATCAATCTTTACGATTGATACTTAATAATGTTTGGGGAATTTATTATGGAGTAATATATAAATTAATAGATACTTCTAATTCTAAGGTATATATTGGACAAACTGTACAATCTTTAAAGAAAAGATTTTATCAGCATCTATATTCTCCAGTAAATGAATTTTTAACAGAAGCTTTTGATAAATATCCTTATAAATTAAAAATCCAAAAATTACTTTCTTCTAAAACTAAATTAGAAACAAGAAATGGAGAATTTATAATTGAAGTTATTCAATATTGTATGAATGTTGATGAATTGAATAATGCAGAAATAGAGC
Organism: Candidatus Odinarchaeota archaeon; assembly: GCA_048885285.1. Classification (GTDB taxonomy): domain Archaea; phylum Asgardarchaeota; class Lokiarchaeia; order Sigyniarchaeales; family SOKP01; genus Loki-b32. Next base: position 11,025 of record JBHLQA010000002.1, on the reverse strand, counting down.
AAATAAAAAGATATAAATCTTATATTTTTGAATCTGGAAATCATATTATAAAAAATGGAAAAGTTATACCTTTATATGGCTATAATTCAGATAAAGGAGGAGGGTCATATATCCGATCTCATACTATAATCGTTGATAGGAAAAACTTGAAGAATCTTCTATCTCAAGGATTAGCTCTCCCTGAAATAGCGAATGAATTTCAAACAAGTACTAAAACAATCAGATTGAGAATAAGAGAATTCTGGAAGTGTGATACTTATGAAGTAAGAAAAAAGTTTGGTAGTTTAAACAAACACTTAATACAACAGAAACAGTTTATTAAAGATGGGCTCCGAATGATGAGAATTGAGAAAAATTATTTAAGTTTTGATAAAGATTTTATCTCAAATTTAATAGAAGATGAACTCTCACCAAAAGATATTGAAAAGGAATTTTTTAAAACACTATTTTATAAGGGATATAATTCAAAAATGATTGGTAACATTACAAAAACTTATTCTTCAAATTACTTTAAAGAACTATTTGGAGATAATTTTGATAATTTAAGAGATGTTTATTTTTACAAAATTAGAATAATTGAATTGATACAGCAAAATAAATCATTAAATGAAATCTATGAACATTTTAAAATCAATTTTAGCAATAAAAGAGGTATGGGATGGAGATCAATTTTAGCTGCTATAAAACGCATTTGGAGTTCATGGTTTTATCAACTAGGACATATAACTACCTTATTTCTTTTTCTTGAAAGAATATATAGAATTTTTCCTAAAATAAATAATCCTCTCTTAATAAGTTTGTTAAACTCAAATTGTCCTCCTCATGAAATTGACAAACAATTTTTAATTTATCTATTGCATCAAAATTATTCAAAAGAACAAATAGCCAATTCCTTTAATTTATCCATTACAAAAATGGGTAGACATTTTCATAATATTTTTAGTATGAATTATCGTAAAGCAAAAAGAGAATATTATTATAAACCACACATCATTGAATTAATTGAAAATGGTTTTATTTTAACAATTATGGTTAATTTTCTTCCCTTTATTACTAATTATCAGCATTTGCAAAGGTTAATTGAATTAATATGGAAAGAAGAGATCCCTCTTAAATTGTCTACAAAATCTATTTATAATTACATTTTAAAAAAATATAAAAAAACGAATTTCACAATCGATAATCAATTAATAAAATATTTAAATTCAATATTTAATGTTATGAGAAAGAATGGTAATAGATTTTTTGATAATCAGATAATAGGTAAAATAATGGGCTATGACTATTATTCACTTTCACGTTATATAAAAAATAAGCTAATCCCTTATGGATTAGTATCGCTACATCACAAATCAAAGAATAATAAAGACTATTTTATACTAACTCAAAAAGGATTAGAATTAGCAAAAAAACTAAATCATAATTAGCTCAATGGTTCAGATTTCTATATTGATTATAATCTAATTAATTTGAATTCTGATTTTTCTTGAACTAGTTAATTATAAAACATATTAAGACTTTTAAACAGTAAAATATAATGTGATGATTAAATGAAGCGACTTATACTGTTTGGTCCCCCAGCGAGCGGTAAAGGAACGTTCTCAGGACAAATTAAAAAGATTCTACCTAATATTGTTCATATTAGCACAGGAGATATATTTAGGGAGAATTTAAAAAACAACACACCTATTGGTATGAAAGCTAAAGAATATATGGATAAAGGAGAATTAGTTCCAGATAATATTGTTATTGATATGGTAAGAGATCGGTTGAATCAAGAAGATGTTAAACAGAATGGATTTATATTAGATGGTTTCCCTAGAACACAAGCACAAAATCAAGCTTTATCAGAATTCACTGATATTGATTTATTCCTATTACTGGTTCTTGATAAATCAATTATTACAAAAAGAATACTGGGCAGATATGGGTGTAAAAACTGCGGAGAGATATACAATAAATACACCCTTCCACCAAAAGTGGAAGGAAAGTGTGATAAATGTGGCGCCGAAATTAAATTCGAACAAAGAAGCGATGATAATGAAGAAACCTTAAAAAATAGATTAGATGCTTACGAGAAAAATGCGAAACCTCTAATTAAATATTACAAAAAAAGAGGAAAACTAAAAAAAGTGGATGCCAAAGATACATTAAAATACACCGAAGATGATATTAAACATATACTAGAAATTTAGACCCTAATTTTTTATAATCTTCCTGATTTTTTATTATGAATTATAATATTTGTGTAGCACTTCGGGTTAAATCAGCAAGCTTAAGTGAAATTAAACCACTACTGGATAAAGGAATAAAAAAGAAGCCTAATTTTATTGAATTTCGATTTGATTATATTGACAATGTTCAGTCTCTGTCATTGGATTTTGTAAAGGATTTATTAAACATTATTAATCATAGAATTCCTGTTATTTTTACGTTCAGAGACTCATCAGAAGGGGGTCAATCTAATATTACTCAAGAAGAACACTTTAAAATCCTGAAAATGTTTATCGAAGCGAAACCAGAGTATATTGATATTGAAATGAGTACTGAAGAAATCTTTTTATATGATTTTATTACCTTAGCATCTCAAAATGGAATTAATTTAATTTGCTCATACCACAATTTTGAAAAAACAGATAATCTTGAGGATACAATTAATCTTATTTCAAATTTCAATGATAAACTTGTTCAAAATGCAAGTCTAATCTCAGATACTGATTCAAAGATTATAATTAAAGTTATTTCTACCGCGCAAACCTTTAAAGATAATATAATACCCTTGAAATTGTGTAAACACTTCACAAATTTTCCGAGAAAGCTTATCTCGTTTTGTATGGGTGAAACTGGTATTTTTTCTCGAATCATGTGTGTCACGGTTGGCTCATTTTTCACATATGCGACCATAGAAGAAAAAACAGCCCCCGGACAACTCCCAATTGATCAGATGAGAGAAATTTACAATTTATTTCCAAATAGTTTGTAAATTTTTAACTACCTAATAGTGAAACTGTAAAGATTAAAACCCCATCTTGCCAATTTTGTCTTTTATTTATCATCCTCTTCTTTTTGCCTCTGAAGTTGATTTAAGAAATATAAATTTAAGAATCTTAGAACTTAATTATGCAACTTCCAATGATGAGAACTATAAGTAATAATTTAAATTAGATAAATTAGACCTCAATTTAAAATGATGGTATCTATTAATTTATGGTAAATTAAATTAAGTGGCATAATTTTAAATATAACCTATATTATTTATTTTTTTGTCAAAAAATTGAATATTTTATGATTAAATTTTGGTATTCATCAAGAATGGTAAAATATCGAACGTCTAACTAATAAAAATCAAAAATTTTATAAATTATTAACGATTTCAGAAAAATCTTAAAAAATTTAAAAGAAATTGGAAAAGAGGGTGTGATTCATAAGAAATGGTTAAATTCATTAAAATGTTTATTGATTTTGATAAAAATAATAAAAAGATCTATTTTAGTTACTATTTGGAAGATAATCATTATGTATTAAAAGTTCCATTAGAAAAAACTACTGATTCAGATCAGGTTATTTTAATTGACAATTTCAATTTATCAGATTATATTTATTTAACAAATATAGAATAGTACGACGTTTTGGTTTATTAAGTTACAATTGAGTTTCATCAGATTGATTTTCCGTTCTTTGAGAACATAAATCAATAGATAAAGATAATCAAATAAAAATGAAAAATAATTAAATTATAGCCAAAAAGAGTGGTAAGTCAACTTAAATAAATCAGACTTACGCTATTTGCTTTTTATTATAGTTATTAAGTTTCAATAATAATTATAGAATTAAAGGGGAAAAAATATAACTAATGACAAGAAATTATTTCAGTTGTTTTTAAAAATATCTTCAAAAAATGGTTCAAAATACACCACTGAAGAAAACAATAAGTTCCAAAATAAGAAGATTATTGAAAAATTCGAAAATTCTTTAGATATTTTATATTCCATGTTTTTGAATATAGTTCAATTAAAAACAGGGGCGAGAATAGGAATGACCGTCTCTCTTAATATAACTCGAGATACCTCTAGATTATTTACTGAACGAATCAATAAATTACACTGCATTATCGATGAATATAAAGAAGTTTTAAATGAAAAAATTATTGAGAAAATTGGAAAGTATTTTGATATTATTGCTCCAACAGGAGTATTGAATCGAGAAGATTTTTTAAAATCAGATATTGCTTTAAATATATTAAAAGAATTTATTAACAGATATAATAGAGCTTCGAGTTGTTTTACCCAAATTTCTCTTACCATAAAAAAATTAACTGATATTTTAAACCTTGAAGGTGATTTCAAGAATTCAGAGATAATAAAAGATCAGAAATTCTTTGAGGCATTCTTGAAATTGTTGATTTTAGTTTCGAGACCTCGAAAAGGAGTATATGATCTCTTTTCTTAGTATTTTTTCTTAATTAAGGAATTTAGGAAGATCTGTAAAAATTATAAATTGCTATGTGGAATCTCTACTAGGATAACGTTTGATATTATTGAAGAAATCTTGAATATAACGATATATTAATAATATTTATAATTCCATATTACCATGCAGAATGATTTAATATAGCATTCGTAGGACAAACGTCTAAACATGCTAAACAATCTGTACACTCCCCAATATTATCAGCAATTACCTTTCCGTCTATTAGTGTATATACTTCTACAGGGCATACATTTACACACTCTGCTGCTCCAACACAAAGATCAAGGTCTATCTCCACCCAATGTTCTTCTTCTTCCCATTTTTTTATATTTACCATGTAGACTTCACATTATTTAATAGATTTTATTTCTAATATAGATTATGTTAAAAAATAGTTAATAATAAAATAAAATTAATTGTTATTTTTAATAATTCAATTATAGTTAATAATAATACATTTACTACTCCTATTTTTATAGTAGACTGAAGCATAGTTGAAGGTACCATTTTTTAACTAAAAAGGATTCATAACACAATAAAATCTATAATTTTTCCCTTTAATTTAGAACTGTTTAAAAATATGGTTTAAGAAATAGTAAGTAGTGTGTAAATAATTAAATCAGGTTTATTAATCTCAAATAATTTTCGGAAGTTTTTACAAAAAATATTTTCTTTACACAAAAAATACACAAATAGGGTTCAAGTTCCTCCGCTCCTGTCATTGTTAAATATATCATAAACGTACTTAATTCATTTAAATCGCTAAATAATTCCATATTTTTATCCAGAAAATCTGTTTGTCTTACTTAATTTGGAAAATATTTTTCAAAAACACTTCAAAACGCTATTTTCTAATGTTTTTGTAAATATTTAAATGATTTAATTAATTAGTTAAATTATAAAATAACTTATAACATTTAAAAATAATTTAAAATCAAAAGTAATGGTTGTAAAATATTTTACAATTTAAAACAAATTTTAGGAGGAAATAATTATTAAAATATTTCAACCTGCAAGCATTAAAGGGATTCAACTGAAAAACAGATTAGTACGTTCAGCAACTGCAGAAGGAATGGCAACATTTGATGGATACCCAACACAAGAGCTAAAAAAGCTTTACTGTACACTTGCTGAGGGAGAAGTTGGCTTTATTATTACTTCTGGAGCTTGTATTGAAACATGGAAGAATTATCCCAAAACTTTAGGTTTGATATCTCCGCTCGCTATCTATGATGATAGCTATATTGAGGCATGGCGAGAAATAAATAGTGCTGTTCATAAACGAGGAACAAAAATAGCAATGCAAATCGGTCATTTAGGGAGACAAGATATCCCCGAATTACGAGGTTCAGCACCTATTGCTCCCTCTGCTGTTCCAATAAAAGGTAATCCTGTAGTGCCTCGAGAGATGACCATATCTGATATTAAGGATGTAGTTGAGAAGTTTGCCCAAGCCTGCCGTCGGGTGAAGAGTGCTGGTTTTGACGCTGTACAATTTCATGGTGCTCATGGGAACCTGATTACTAATTTTATGTCCCCTTTTACCAACGTCAGAACTGACGATTACGGAGGCAATACAGAAAACAGAGCACGGTTTTTGGTAGAAACCATTAACCGAGCGAGAGAGCTAGTTGGACCTGATTTTCCATTGATGATTAAACTAAGCTTTAGCGATTTTATTGATGGAGGGTTTGATAGTGATGAAGCCATTGCTGTTGCGGAAATACTTGAAAGAACTGGAATAGATTGCATTGAAGTATCTGGGGGAACTTTGTCCGAAAGTAAGTATCATATTGCAGTTAAAGGAATTCAAAAAGAAGAACAAGAAGCATATTTTAAGATGTATGCAAAAGCTTTGAAGAAGTATGTTTCAATACCTGTCGTTTTAGTTGGTGGGCACCGAACACCTGAGGTGATGAATAAAATCTTAGAAGACGGTGTTGCAGATTTTATATCTTTGTCTAGACCCTTGATTAGAGAGCCTGGATTGATTAGAAGGTGGATAAATGGGGATCTACAAAAAGCAAAATGCAATTCTTGTAACCAATGTTTCGACAATTGGATTTTCCGTCCTTTAAGATGTTATATTGACGATCCTTTAAGATCATAACAAACTAAGAAAACAACCAAAATATCTGAATATCTTCTTTCGTAAATCTAATTCTCCAGTGATCATTCCTAATACAGCAAGCTTGTCATCTAGTGTTCCAAACACCCAAATCATTTAAAATTGGTAAAAAATCCTTTTCCATCCCCTTTATATATACAAGCCCGTTAGTCAAACCTTCACTAATGGAGGGGTTCGGTGGTGTTGGTTCGTTATTCTTACTAGAGAGACATATTTTAAAATTCATAGTATAATTAAAGGGATAATATTATCTTATTTTGAGCTTTTAACATATCTCCCATGATAAGCTCCATGGCATCTTTGATATCAGGGTTATTGTCAGGAATGCTACGTTTTGCATTGACACTTGCCATTAATACTTCATTTAATCCGCGGAGAATCATGTCTGGACTGTACCATGGACGCTTGGATGCCCACCACTGTTGACAGCTGTGGATTCCGCGGTCTAGCAGATTTCTGGCGTTATCAAAAATTCGTTTTTTCTCATCATTCATGCTTTCTCGATATTTATGAGAGAGATGGATTAAGGTAAGGGCATACATAAAAAATTTATGTTGTTCTCGGTGGATGTCATTGTTAGGGTCAAACCAGAGGGGAAAGGGGACATCATGGGCAATGTCATAAGGCATGGTGGACCAACTCGAATCCCGGGGGACTTGAGTAAATCCTTTCGGAAAGCGATCTACGATTTCCGAGACGGTAGATATCTTTATATCCTCTCTGTGAGGTAAGACTTGAAATAGAGGGATGAGAAAATTCTTGATGGCATGCTTTACATGGTGCCCGAAGGTTTCACCGTCCATTGCTGTGATTATATACACATTTTCTTGTGTTCCCTTATATTTTAACCGATTGGCAAAGGTCTCAACATTATTGATCTTATCAAAAGCACAATCTATGGAAATATAATCATCCCTAAACAATACCTTTAACCCATTAGGATGGATTGAAATATTGTTGGTGGGGAAATCTGGCAAAGTATTGGCAATTCCACTCATAATCATCCAATCAAAACCTGCTTTCTTAACAGTTTTAAATACTTCTTCTGAAACTGCCATCTCTGGTGGAAAAAAACCGCGTGGTTTATACAATTTCCCAAAAAAATGCTGATTCGTTTTATTATTTAATTCGATTTGGCGAATAATTTCGGGCTCAGGAATTAAAGGGAGTAAGGGGTGAAACTTTCCTGACCCTGTAAACTCAATTTGTCCCCTTGAGGCAAGAGTAGTCATTAACCCGATTAAATCATCATACCCAAAATCATGTAGTTGTTCTGTTAAGGTACCATTAATATTTAAAGTAATTTTTGCTTCAGTGTTCTCCATCAAAGCATCAATGATCGGTCTGTAGGACTCATTAACGATTTGGTTGATAACTGAAGGAATCTGAACGGGTGGCTGATAGATATGAAATAAAAATGCAAAATAGACTACCATATTCAATCATACATTTTTTGTGAATTTACTAATATAGTATTATTGATAATCCTAATTCTAAAAGTTTTTCTTTGATTTTTAAAATATTTCTGATTAAGCTCTATAAAAAGTATTTATTTGAAAATCATCGTCTTCAAGTTTATTTAATCCTAATTTTAATTCTAACTGCTTGATTTTAAAATCTACAAAATAATTATAAGTTCTCCCATTTATAAAACTCACTTTGAATTTTATTAAATCAAATTTTAACAAAAATTTAAATACAAATTCTATCATTAATTTCTCATATACTGGAATATTTATAGAGCGAAATGTCAATGAGCGAATCTAGTATAGATTTTGAAAAAGAAATTCGTAAAGATGAATTCTGGAAATATTGGATTAATAGGATAAAATTTGATACTCCATTGTGGTTGATTTTTTTAGCAATATATTTCATCCAAGCGATAATTTTTAATGGATATATCAGTGGGTTTGAAAATTATTTTACTGAAGGAGGGTATATAACTGATTTTATCATAATTTCAGCATTTATATTTATTGTTTATCTCTCGGTTACGGGACCTAAAGATTTTGTTAAAATTATTAATAAATTGTATAAAGAAGAAGTTTTTATAAAAAAGGATGATAAAGGAAATAAAATTGAGGATTATTCTAAAACGTATGCTAAAATCCTATTTCACACTTATAAATCAAAAATAGAAAAATACTTACCATTAATTTGTTCCATAGCATTTGTTATTGGAACATTCATTTACTATTTTTGTTATATAAAATATGATATTTTTGATTTGATCATAGCTATTTGGTATGTATTATTCTCGATATCCTTTTTTATTATTATTTTATTATTAGTAGCAGCAGTTATAGAGTGGTCATATGCTGATAAATTTATTAATGTTTTAGGGAATAAAGCAAAATTGTATATAAAATATGAACATCTAATTAATGGAGTATTTAATAACATAGGAAAATTTATTTTAAAAATAACTATCTCCTCAAGTTTATTAGGCACATCATATAGTATATTAGGATTAATTCAAATTCTAATTCTTCGAAGATATATGGTAGGATATATATTTATTGGAATATCTCTTGGAATTACAGTTTTTCTGATAGTCTCTTTTTACAAGAATACGATTAATCTTCATAAAGCAATTGTAACTAAAAAAGAGGATTTAATAGAGAATTTACTTGCTAAAATATCTGAAGTTTATATTGTATATAAATCAGAATATTACCAAAGATATCAAACAATTTATAACATTCATGAGTGTATAGATAGAATAGATAAAATAAGTGATTGGCCATTTAATCCGACATCTTTTAGAAAGTTTATTATAACAATTAGTTCATCAGTTGTTCCGTTGTTATTATCTTTATTTGGATTTGTTTAAGTAATAGCTTTTCTATTGATAATAAAATAAATCCTTAATTTTCAATTTTAAAAAGGGCAATTAACATAGATAGGTTCCAACGAATTTTAAAAGGAGCGTAGAGACTGATGGGATAAGAAATGAAAAAAGAAAGGGGTGTCCTTTCAAAATGAGCGGTCGGAAATAGTAGAAACCACCGAAGGGGTGGTTTCGCAATTTAAATTTAGAAGATCCTATTATCCTCTGATGCACTCTCTATTCTTCAAATCATTAAAAAAACTCATTGTTGTCGCTTCAAATAGCATTACTTAGAATCTATTAGGATTTAAAACCACCCCATTCTGAAAAACCTAAAATGGCTTTGCATGATGGACATACCCACATTCTACAGGTCGGACCCATTCCATACAACAAAATGCTCTCTCCTTTAAATTCTCTTACTTTTGTCTTTATGCTTCCTCTTTTGGTCTCTTTTTTTTCGATTACGAAAAAATCCTCTATATGAAGCTCTTTACTACAATATGGATACTTTCCCATAATGAATAGTAAGAAATTCAATTATAAATTGTTTATAATATACCTGAATAGGGAGACAATAATTTAAGCTAGATTTTATTCATTATCATCCAACTTTTTCAGTTCTTTAAAAAATTCCTCAAATCTCCTAAATCCCATTGATTCTTTTTTAAAAATCTTAACTTTAGAAGGTTTATCAATAGGAAAAGATACTTTCGCAAACTTTTCTTCTACAAACTCGTTTATTGCAAGTCTATACTCTTTTCTTTTGCCCATTGGAACGCGAACACATACAAAATCTGACTCTTCCCTGAATTTTCTCTTATTTGGTTTGATCCAAATAATGAAATCCACCGAGAACAACATAAATTTTTTATGTATGCCCTTACTTTAATCCATCTCTCCAATAAATATCAGGAAAGCATGAATGACGAGAAAAAGCGAATATTTGATAATGTCAGAAATTTATTAGATCGTGGTATACATTCCTGTTCTCAATGGTGGGCATCAAAACGTCCGTGGTATAGCCCAGATATGATTCTCCGTGGGTTAAATGAAGTACTAATGGCGAGCCTGAATGCCAAACGTAGCATTCCTGAAAATAATCCTGATATAAAAGATGCTATGGAGCTTATTATGGGAGATATGTTAAAAGCACAAAATAAAATTGTACTGTCTTTAATATAAGATTTAGAATTAAATAATAAGTTTAATCATTCCTAGAACGAATTGCATAAAACCATTGATTCCAACTTCTTAATAATTTTACAAATGTTTCTCTGGAAATTGAATATTTCTTAAATTTACCCTTCTTAAAACTATAGACTAATTTATGCTTCTCTAAAATTCTAATATGATGGGAAATGGTAGGCTGACTTCTATTCAACCTATTTTCAATATCAGAAAGTAAACACGGTTTTTTACTTAAAAGGTTTAAAATAGTAAATCTATCTTCATTCCCTATGATTTCTATGTATTGCCGTAAGAACTCATAAGACTTATTATTCCTGAATTTTTTTTTTATTATCTTAATTTCATCCTGAGTTAATCGATTCATGTTTTTCTTCTTATTTTATTTTCTTATAAATATTATAAATCT
>JBHLQA010000001.1:0-26326 GCA_048885285.1 Candidatus Odinarchaeota archaeon | reverse complement strand
TTATCTGTTCAATAAAGCAAAACATTAAGGAAGTCTTTTTACGTAGAAGTAGAATCTAGCAAATTGGATTAGAAATTATATCATTATAATTTTTTCTAATTGAATTCTTTAGTACTTTATCATTTAAGATATTAATATAAATTATTATTAAACTTGATTTATAAGCCTACTTCTTATTTTTAATTATGTTTCTGACTTGTAATTTTGATTTATTGAACCTTTTATTATTTTATTTTTATTAACTTCTTAATCGTTTCAATTAATTGGTGAAAATTTTTAATACTTTTATTTAGGAATTTAATAATATAAATGTAATATTATGATTGGTTATTATTTTATAATATAATAAATAATTTTGATAACATTTACTATTATATCTACTAAAAATTATTTAACCAATTTATTTTTTTGCTAATTGGAAAAAAAAATATCGTGATTAGTCTATCTATTTAGTTAGTTTTTTATGTTATTTTTATTTTTGATATTATAAATTATAGGTTTCAAACCAAGTTTAAAATATGGAGAAAATCATTGTTTTAGGAGGAAAAGGAGGAGTAGGGAAGAGTTCTATTAGCGCTGCTACAGCTGTTTTACTTTCAGATCTACTTCCTGAGAAAAAAATTTTACTTATTTCTTTTGATATGGCACATAATCTTAGTGATTTATTCAAATTGAAAATTGGAAATAAACTAACGTTATTAACTAAAAATTTATGGGGTATAGAACCCGATGCGGATAGTTATGCTAAGAAGTATACGAAGGATTTAATAGAAAAAATGAAAACCCTTACAAGACAAATGCCACTTGTAGGAATGCTACCTCAAATTGAAAAATTTATAGATAAAACATTTACTGCTGATTCCATTCCATTGGCTTTAAAAAATGCTATGTTTTTTCAAAAAATATTAGATGCTGAGGATATTAATACTCAAAATATTCAATTTGATATTATTATTGCGGATTTTCCCCCTACTGCAAATATGATCACACTATTTGAGATACCTGAAGATCAAGTAAAAGTAGTACTCAAATACTCATTAAATTTCTATAATTCTATTAAAGGTGCTATTCGAAATTTCTCAAAAATGTGGAGAAATATAGTTAAGCCTTTTGATGACCATGAGGAAAGAAGAGAGTTAGGGAAAGATATTTTCAATATGATTGTTGAATTAGAAAAGCGCGGAGAAAGAATATCAGATCTAATTCACAACATTGGATCACTTAGACTAGTAACTATTGCTGAAAAACCAAGTTTTGAAGAGATTAAAAGAGCTAGAGATTTGACACAACGTTATATTAAATTAGAGGGTATCCATATAAATATGATTATCCCAGAACCAAAAAAATGTGATTTTTGCGAAAAAATTAGAAACCTTCAACTGAGCTATACCAACGCAATTAAAAAAGAATTTAAAAAATTAAAAATCTGGCAATCAGAAAAACTTAAAGAAGAACCAATAGGATTAGATGGTTTGAGAAGTCTTGCTTATGAAGTTTATGGAGATAATATTAGTGCTGAGGAGATTTTAAAGCCTAAGATATAATTTCCAATAAGTGAGTAATTTTTATTCTTTATTATATATTAAAAACTTTTATTTTTCAATAAAAATTAGTTTTCTATTTCATGAAAATCTTTTTGAAACAGAATATATTATGTAAAACTAAATAAGTTAAGATTATTGAGCGAAAAGAGAGGTTAATTATGAAAATAACTGATGATATGAAGAATAATATTAAGGAACATTATGGATATACAGATGAGGAATTACAAACTTTACTTGAAAATCCTAGAAACTTAGAGGCAATTTCAAAATCATTGGAACTATTAGACCGAACTATTGTAATCGAAGTTGTTTGCTCTCATGGTTGTACTGCGCAACATAAAGTAGGTGATAAATTTTATTTTAATGGAATTGGACAATTACTTACAAAATATGGTCCTAAAAAAATTTGTATTTATGCTTTAAGTGCATTAGACCATTTAATCTTTGCTGTAAATGAATTATATTATGCGGGTGTTGATTCTAATAAAATGATGTTTAAACGTGTTGACTGTAAAGCCGATGTTGGTTTAAGATGTGGAGGATTTGGTAAGATTGTAATGGAAATTAAAGTTGAAGATAGAAAAAAAATCAAATTGGAAAATAAATAATTTTAAGTAATCTAGAGAAATAATAACGAATTTAACTATAATTAAAAAAGTGATTCAGTAATATTTTACTTTTGCATCTTTCTCTTTCTATACAACTCCATAGATGTATTTAATATATCATTAAAAACCTCTACATTTTTTGATAAATTGATTTCTTCACCACAGCTCATCCTTAAGAGGTCTAATACAGATAAAACCTTGTATTTTTTCATTTGAATTCGATAATCAAATGCAAAAGTAGAAATACACCCGGGGCAAGTATTAATTATATATTCGGTATTTGCTCTCTTAAATTCTCTAAATCTTTTCGTTCGAATTTTTTCCATAAGTTTTTGATCCAATAAACTAAGAGATAAACCGCAACATAGCGCATTCTCACGATTATGCTCTAATTCTATTATTTCACAACCTGTTAATTCAACAATTTTTCGTGGATAATCCAATAACTCAGGATACTTTTTTACAACACATGAATCGTGAAATGCGACTTTAAGATTCAATTTATTTGTTATTTTTAAGTCTCCTGTTTCAATTGCTCTGACAATATATTCCCAAATTGAGATTATTTCAAAATCATTAGAAATCCTTTTATATTCAGTTTTATAAGCTTCATAGCATTCATTACAAAAAAGAATTAATCGTTTAGCTCCTAAGCTAGAAAACCTAGAATATAAATGATTTTCAAAGTCAATATTCGGAAGAGGCATACACGCTCTATGATAAACTTCGCCACAACAAAAATCAATACCTCCTACAAGAGTCTTTCCTTCTAATAACCCTTCAAGTGTAGGATTTTTGTATAAATATTGCATAAGATACGAAATTGCGCACCCCAATATAACCAGCTCTTCAGATTTCGAAGGTGATTTCCATTCTTCCAAATTTTTTGCTTCTTCAGGACTCATCATTACTTTTTCATAAAAATCATAAACATTTGGTTTATTATATGGGAATATAAATTTACTTGATCTTCGAATTTTGCCATTTTCCTCTAATTCTTTTATTTTTGCTAATTTTAGTTCTTTAATTAAATGTGATGGAGTTAAATCATTAGGACAATTTAAGTCACATGTTCCACAAATTGCACATTGGTTAACAACAAAACTCGAACCAGCAATAAGATTTTCAATTTCTTCTTTAGCTTGATCAATATCTAAATCAATAACAGGACAACTTTCTAAGCATATTCCACATCTAATGCACTCATCTACATCAAACATAATTAACAATATAATTGATTTGTTATTAACAGTATTTTATATTAATAAAAATACTTGATAATTCAAATAATAAAACATTTTTAATAAGGTTATAAACAGAATAAGTCTTATTAATCAAAAAGAAAATTATATCATAAATTGAAAAAATATTTTATAGCCCTCTTAGTAGCTTTGAATCTGGTTGTTCATTTAGAAGATATAGTTTATTCATTTTGAATATATTCAATATCCTTTTCAATTTCCTCTTTGGTCGGAGTATCACCTAATCTTTTATAAATATCTTGAGCCTCTTTTAATATATCAATCGCCGTTTCACCATCTCCCGTATAACTATAATAAGAAATACCCATGCTTCTAAGATATTTAGCTTTTCGCTCTCTACAAAGTTTTTAGCTGAGGGTACATTACTTGGAGTATCCATGGAAATTCCTGCCCCAACTAAAAATGTGAATTTGTCAGAAGGCTCAATAATTCTTTCAATAATAGCATTCATGATTTATATTTGTTTTTAAATTCTAATTATTAAATATGTAGAATTAAATAAAGGTATTTTTGAAAGAATATTTAAAAAAAAACTCAAAATTCCCTTTTTCTTTACAATTTCTCTTTTTTGATACAATATAAGAATTATAAATAAACTCATCTTATTATTCAACTTTTATTGGAAGTCGTGTTATTTTAGAAAAGTGTATATTAAAAGAAAAAGAAATGAATGAATACTTAGAGAGAACTAAGCATGTTGATCCTAAGGAAGAACATAATTATCTTTATTCAGTAATGACAAATAAAATAAGACGGGATCTTTTAAAACTTATAGATATTAATGCTAAGTCTTTTGATGAAATAAAGGATAAGTTCCAATTAAAGGAGGAACAATTACAATATCATTTATCTATGCTAAAACAATTATTTTTTCTAATGAATACAGAAAGTGGGTGGAAAGTAACCCAAAGAGGACTAGGATTTTTATATTATACTATCTTGAAATAATAAACAGAAACGTTCAAAATAATAATTTAATTTAATAATAATAATTTACATTATTATTTTCAATTTCAATACCCATAGATTGAGATTTTAGGAATCCAACTAGAACAATGCTGTTGCTCGTAAATGCAAAGATTTTCAGCTAATTACTGGATGTAGTTAATTAAATATTTAAGTAAAGCAGACTTTAATCGTATTTTGAATCTAATCTTCAGTAGTTTAAAAAAAACGTTACTTTAATAAGACTTCATACTTTTTTATAATTTATTATGAAAAGCTTAAAAGTGATTTATCCACATGCAAAATAAAAAAAAGATTGGAAGTATTGTTATTATTGTTGCATTAGCTGGAATGATTTCGGGTATTGTGATTTTTAGCTACTATTTGAATACATTTGAAGGAGATAGAACAATAACCGACTTCTTGGGAAGAGAGATTAAGGTTCCTCAAGCGGCTGATATTGACAGAATAGTAGGAGTAAATCCTGGTTGTTTAAGATTATTAGTCTATATAGGTGCAGAGGATCTTGTCTGTGGAGTAGAGGATATAGAGAGATTAAGTCAAAGTTCAATCGGTAGACCTTATCTTTATGCACACCCCGAACTCTCAAATCTGCCTAGTATCGGTCCGCAATTCGGAGGAGATCCTGAACTCATTCTGGGGCAAAAACCAGATATGATTTTTATAACTTATGGAACCATTGAAGAGGCTAATACTTTGCAAGTTCAAACGGGAGTTCCCGTGGTAGCATTAGGCTATGGGGAATATTTCGGAGATTTACAGTTAGATTACTTCTACGACTCCTTAGATCTTCTTGGAAATATCTTAGATAAACAAGATCGAGCCATAGAATTAAAAAATTATATCAATCAATTAATAACTGATTTAGGTAATAGGACTAAGAACATCGCACCTGGAGATAACGAATGGATTTACGTGGGAGGAATAGGACACCAAGGAGTCCATGGAATTGCATCAACCGATTGTCAATATGAGCCCTTAGAATACATTAACGGAAATAATACTGCCAGCCTAATTGAAGGATGTACTGGACATGCCTTCATAAATACGGAACAACTATTCCAATGGGAATCTCAAAATCAATTAGATTATATCCTAGTTGATGCAGGTGGATATGGATTATGCTTGCAAGATCTACAAAATAAATCAGCAGGGGGTGTAGGTCTCTTAAATTGCATACAAGACAATCCCCCTCACGCAATTATGACACTTCCCTATAACTATTATACAACCAATCTTGGTACAGTGTTTGCGGATGCCTACTATTTAGGAAAGCGATTTTTTCCTGAAGAATTTAGCGATCTAAATTACTCCAATGGTAAGATATACGATGATATTTATGAAAAATTTGTGGGTAAAGGTGTATACATGGATATAGAAAACGACTTCTATGGAGGTTTTCATAATATTACTCGAACAGAAATAGACGATTATGGCTCAACTTAGTATCTGATAATAAAAGTTTAATCTGGGAGAGACATGAAGGCAGAAATCATCCTGAAAGAGTATAAGAATTATAATAAACGAAGGATATATTTTATTATCCTGAGTCTTTTTTTTTCTATTATATTTATATTTATAGGAATAAGTTTTGGACCTTTTGAAATCTCCTTCTTTGACGTGATTAAAGTATTTTTCGGAGGAGGAAATGGAACACACGGTATAATCATCTGGAGAATAAGAATGCCAAGGGTGCTTTCAGCACTATTAGCGGGTGTAGCATTATCATTAGCTGGAGTGAGTATGCAAAGTATCTTGCGAAACCCAATTGGATCTCCTTTTACTTTGGGAATATCACAGGCTGCAGTATTTGGAGTAGCTTTTGCAGTTATTATACTTGGTGCTGGAAGCATTCAAAGCCTTTCGGGTGACGCCGTATTGATTAATAACCCATATTCGGTGACTATATTTGCATTCTTATCTTCGCTTCTAAGCACCAGTGTGGTGTTACTTTTAATTAAATTTAAAGGTGCAAAACCCGAAACTATGATCCTCACGGGAGTTATTTTAGGTTCATTATTTAGTGCACTGACGACAGCTTTAATGTATTTTGCCAGTGATGTACAGATAGCTTCAGTGATATTTTGGACATTTGGGGATTTTAGTCGGTCTACTTGGGATAATTTTCTTATTTTATGCATTGTTATCTTCCCAGCTTTTCTTTATTTCTTGAAAAATGCTTGGGATTATAATGCGCTAAATTCAGGAGATGAAACTGCAGAAAGTCTCGGCGTTAATACAGAACGATTAAGAATTACGGGGATGCTTGTTGCATCCCTCATCGTATCAGTTGTAACTGCATTTTTTGGCGTGGTTGCGTTTGTGGGGCTAGTCGTTCCCCATATAGTTCGCAGAATTATCGGTGGAGACGAGAGATATCTGATCCCCGCTTCAAGCATATTTGGGGGGGCGTTTTTACTCATAGCAGACACAATTGCACGTACCATTATCTCTCCTATTGTATTGCCGATTGGAATACTCACATCATTTATGGGTGCTCCCATGTTTCTGTATTTACTTTTGAAAAAGGAAAAAAGGGGATTTTGGTGATTCTTCGCGCTAAGAATGTAAATTTTTCTTATAACAAGCTTCCTGTACTTATTGATATTAGTTTTAGATTGGAAGAAGGCGAATTTTTGGGAATCGTGGGACCAAATGGCTCTGGAAAAAGTACATTACTAAGGAATATAGATAAAATTTTACATCCAAAAGGAGGGACTATTTTTATTCAGAATCAAAATCAAAAAGATTTAAATAGACAGGAGATTGCTAAATTGATAGGTTATGTTCCCCAAAAGGATGATAACGTTTTTACCACCAATGTTTTTGAATTTGTGCTCATGGGAAGAAAACCACATATTAAATGGATGGAGACAAAAGAAGATAAAGCAATTGTGGCAAACATGATTGAGAAACTGAATTTGGGAGATTTCGCTTTACGAGATATCAATCAACTGAGTGGTGGAGAGCGACAGAAGGTGTCTATAGCCCGAGCTTTAGTCCAATCACCAAAAATTCTACTTTTGGATGAACCTACCGCAAATCTTGATCTAAAGCATCAACTTGAGGTATTGGATTTATTATTGGAGACCAAGGAAAAAGGAGTATCTATTATTATTGCTATTCATGATCTCAACCTTGCGCTAAGATATTGTGATAAATTTATAATACTCCATCAAGGTAAAGTGTTTGCTAATGGAGGACAAGAGATTATATGTAAAGAAAATATTGAGACCGTCTATGGAGTAAAAGTAGAAGTGTTTGAAAAAGATGGAATTAAATTTGTTATCCCAATTCAACCTTCAACAGAAATTTGAAAAATTTTTCTTTTAAAAAAATAATTTAAGTTAATTAAAAAAATTGGTGAAATAAATATGAAAGAATGTATTATTAGACCGATAGGAATTGTAAAAAATAAAGTAGATGCTGAAATACTCAAATATAATAATAAAGATATTGAATTGGATCGTAAAAGAATTAAATCATCCAGACATGCTTTTGATATTTCTGAGATCCTCATATATGATGAATATCTGGAATGCTTGGATGGAATCGAAGATTTTTCCCATCTGATGATAATTTATTGGACGCATAAAACACCGGATAGTGCTCGAAGTATTAAAAAAGTGCACCCAGCGGGGCTCAAATCAATGCCTATAAAGGGAATTTTTGCTACGAGATCTCCTGTTAGACCGAATCCTCTCGCACTTATCTCAGTAAGACTTCTTGAATGCAAAGATAATATTCTTATCGTTGAAGGGTTAGATGCAATAAATGAATCACCAGTATTAGATATCAAACCTCATCTACCCTCGTATGATTCTCCTTTAAATGTTAAAATCGCTGATTGGATGTATGCAATAGGTGAACAGTTCAAGGAGTTGCATGAAAATGGAGAAAATAATGAGGAATTGTCCGAATCTCCTCATTTTGATATGAGGTCTCATCCATGCATCAGTGATGAACAAAAACTATAAGTAATTTTTTTTTTTCTTTTTATTTTGTTTCTAATGAAACAAAAATGGATATATTTTTTTCTCATGATTACAGAAAGCGGGTGGAAAGCAATCCCAAGAGGATTAGGATTTTTATATTATATTATCTTGAAATAATAAACAGAAACGTTCAAAATAATAATTTAGATTATTATTTATTTTGATTTTAAAGAATTAACTTTAAAAGACGCAAAAATCCATAGAAAAAATTGGTGAAATTATTGAATAATGTTTATGAGATTAATCCTTAATATTTTCTAGAATAAAGAAAAAAATATAAATATGTAATTACTTAAGTTCCCTCAAGAAAACCATGAATATAGTTATATTGCTCCTCTGTTAATTTATCAATCTCAACGCCCATAGATTGAAGTTTTAAGATGCCAACCATGTTATCTA
The DNA here is from genome assembly GCA_048885285.1 of Candidatus Odinarchaeota archaeon. Classification (GTDB taxonomy): domain Archaea; phylum Asgardarchaeota; class Lokiarchaeia; order Sigyniarchaeales; family SOKP01; genus Loki-b32. The sequence continues at coordinate 17,552 of JBHLQA010000001.1, read as the reverse complement.
TCTCTACTGGAACATCAATCATTCCTTGCTTTAATTTATCTTTGTTTTTAACGATATATTCGGACATTAGTGATTGAAGACCAAACGACATATCCATAACTTCAGCTGGATGACCTTCTGACAACACTAAGTTGGCTAAACGGCCCTTTGCCAGCAAATAAACTCTTTTACCGTTGGGGAAGATTAATTCTTCAACATCATTACGAATAGGTTTAATTTCCTTAGCGTATTCATAAAGTTCCTTGGTTGGCACTTCAATATCAAAATGTCCGAGATTACCGAGAATGACTCCATTCTTGAACTTATCAAAAATCTCTTTCGTTGGGGGAATCACATGCTTGCAGCCCGTAGCTGTTAGGATAATATCAGCAATAGGCAAAGCATCTGCTATAGGCATAACTTGATATCCTGCAAATTTAGCTTGGAGAGCTTTAATCGGATCAACTTCAGTTACAATTACATTTGCACCTAAACCGCGAGCTCTCAACGCCATTCCACTGCTACAATGACCAAATCCACATATCGTACAAACTTTACCAGCAAAAAGAACATGCATTCCATAAATTGCAGAGACTATACCTTGACCTGTACCCAATTCATTATCAAATTGATTCTTACATCGAGCATCATTAACAGGAAATAATGGCACTTTTAATACTCCTTGTTTGTCCATTGCTTTGAATCTTTTAACTCCAGTGGTAGTTTCTTCCTGACAGGCAAGAATGATATCTGAATTTATTAGATTTTCATATTCTTGATGGGCAGTGACTATCATATCACCTCCATCATCAATTAAGATGTTTGGTTTGGCATCTAAACATTGCCTTATACACCAATAGAATTCTTCATCAGTATTACCGTGCCAAGCAAAAACATTAATTCCTTCCTTTATTAATGCTGCAGCTACATCATCCTGAGTTGATAAAGGGTTGCTACCGCACAGATAGACTTCGGCACCGCCAGCTTTAAGAGTTCGTGCTAAATTGCCTGTTTCCTTAGTAACATGTAAACATCCTGCTATTGTTATATCCTTTAGTGGTTTTTCTTTTTGAAATCTTTCACGAATAATTTTAGCAGTGACATGCATTTTACTTTCTGCGATATATAGTGCTTCTTTTCCTTTTTCTGCTAGACCTTCATCAGCTACTTTATAATTGACCATTTAAATCACTTTGTTTTTTGTAAGATTATTAGTTTTAATTAATTTATAAAGCTTTTTTTGGTCAAGTGCAATTAATTTATATATAATATTTTACATTTAATTATTAATAAGATAAATAATTAGAAAATTTTCATAATTTGAATAATATTATAGATCAAGTAGAAGCCCAAAAATTTATAAAAAACTTAAGTGGAAAAACTAAATTTATAATTTCAAAAAATTCACGTGCGCTTGGAGTCTCTAGGCAGACCTATCAAAATAAACTTGATAGTTTGAGAGTTCAAAAAATAATTAAAAATTTTACAATAAATATTAATCCAAATATACGTCCAAATGCCTTGAAATATGTAATGATGGAAATCAAAACCAATCCAAAAGAACCTAAGCTAGTAAAAGAATTATTAGATATACCTCAACTAAGAATGTTGGATGGAATTATTGGAGATTTTTCATTATTTGCCTTATTTGTCTTTAAATCTCCTGAAGAATACTATCAAATCTTAAATAATATTGATAAAATAATGGCAAAGTCATACTTTAAAAAATATCAAATTATTGACACTATAAAAATATTTAAAACTAATGGAATTAGCCTTAAAAATTTAAAAGTGACCAAATTAGACGATATTGATTATAAAATTTTAAATATACTCCGAGAGAATCAAGGACTTAAACCAATATCCACTTATGAGATAAGAAATATATTTGAAGAGAAACTTCAGAATGAAATATCTCAATCAACTATTCATAACAGAATTAAAAAACTCGAAGAACAAGATGCTATTTTAAATTATACTATTAATTTTTGTCCAAAAAAAATAGGAATTGAAGGAAAATATCTCCTTCGAATTAAACCAAAAGATCCATCCAAATATAGCGAGCTTGCCTTCAAATTGGATATGAACAAGAATATTACTGATTTATTTCGAATAGGTGAGCAATATGGACTCTTTGCAATTGTGAGAGTAAAAAAAATAGAAGATTATGCTTCATTTATAAGAGATTTATATAGTACGGAAGAAATAGAAGACACGTATACAAATTTTGTTCTAGATGAATTAAAATCATATATAAATTTCTTATTGTTTTAGACCAAATTATTGAAAAGACTATTAAACATTTAAAGTCTTACAAAATATTAATTTAAGATTTCATTCAAATAAAATTCATAAATTCTTAATAATTTTGAGAGATTTCATAATTTAAAGTTAAAAAATAAATATTACTAAATAATACTCTTTTATGAAGATATGACGTATCTATTTGAAGTTTTAGCCTCTAAGATTGGTTATTCTAGAATTGGGCGAATTCTATTTTCTAAAGAACGAAAATTATATATTTCGACGCCTAATTTAATCATTCCTATAAAAAGTGCATTAATGAAACAATTAAACTTTATTCAAGAGTTTGAGAATCATAAGATTTTCACTATTTCAAAAGAATTTTTCTTGAAAATTGGATTTCTGCGAGAGAAATTTAAAAATAATGGATTTATCTTCACTTATCCAGGAACAAATCAGAAATTTCAAGATATATTAGAAAAAAATAATATAATTTTCACGGAGGATAACATAATATCAATTATTCCATTTAATACTCCTACTACTATCATTAATAAAGAATTTGCACTAACAGAGATAAAAAATTATCTTCAAAATGTAGAAAAAATAGTAAAAAAATATCCCAATTTAAATTTCGGTTTATCAATAAGAACATTTGATTTTGCTGAATTATTTGGATTATTTATAAAAACTATAAATCAATTTGAGAATATTAAAATATTGAATTTAGTCGACCTTTTTGATAATTTAAGTAATTTTAGAAATAAGCTAAAAATAATCTCTAGGATTAAAAGAGAATTAGATAATAACTTAATTATAATGGCCTCAGGCAGGATCATTCCAAAATATTATCCATTATTAATATACTTAGGGATAGATCTCATTGATTGCTCCTATTCATTGTTTTTATCCGCTGAAAACTTCTATGATACGATAGAATATCTATTACCTATATACAAGATCAAATATTTTCCTTGTTCGTGTATAGTTTGTAAAAATAATTTAAAAAATAAGATTGAGAATAAATACTCCTCTGAAAAAATTGACTTATTATGCTTACACAATCTGATTACAGCTTCAAATTACATGAACAAGATTAAACAGTATTTGAATTATGAAGAGTTTCGAGGGTTTGTAGAAAAATCTTCTATGGATGATATAAATTTAATTTCGATATTAAGAGTATTAGATAAAAGTTATTATGAAGATCTTAAATATGAAACTCCACTAATACAAAAAAATAAAATAGTAAAAAGTCTAGGTCCTTCATCATATCATAGACCAGATTTTCAATTTTTTAGAGAAAATATAATTAAATATTTTGAACCAGAATTTTGGACAAATTTAATAATTCTATTACCGTGTTCAGCAAAAAAACCTTATTCACAATCAAAATCACACAAAAAATTTTACAATATTTTAAGAAAATTTAGAGAATTTCCTAATTTTCAAGAGTTTATTTTAACTTCACCTTTAGGAGTAATACCAAGACAGTTAGAAAATGTTTATCCCGTTAATGCATACGACATATCCGTCACAGGTGATTGGGATAATGAAGAAACAAATATTATATCTGAAATGATTGTTAAATTATTGGAAAAATATAATAAAAATATCCCAATTATATGTCATTTACAAAATGGATATCTTGAAATTGCTAAGAGAGCATCTTCAAAATTACCCCATATATTTCACTTTTCCGAAATTGAGGATAAAACCACTTCTAATAAATCACTTCAATCATTAGAGGAACTGATTAAAAAATATAAAGATTTTTATCAAGTTAAAACTGAAAATTTAAATAAAATCTATTTATCAAAAACATGGAGTAGAAAGATTGTTAAAGTTTTAGATTATCAATTTGGAATTGGCTCAGGAAATAAAATTAATTCCAATGGTTTAAAACTAGATAAGCTAAAAGTTAATAATCAAAGGGATATAAGAGATTTAAAGACTCACGAAAAATTGGGTGTATTTAATTTTTCAACAGGTCAAATCAAATTATCAATTATTGGGCTTAAAAAATTAGTTCAGTCTCCTCAAACCATTAATTCTCACTATATTATTTTCGATGGGGAGGAAATTCAAGGGAATACCTTATTTCGAAAAGGTGTGTTAGAATATAGTCAAGATCTTATACCAAATAGTCAAGTAATTATTTTTAATAAAGAAAAGAAAGAGATCATTGGAAGTGGGGACTTAATTGTTAGTTCTAATTTCATAAAAAATTCTAAAAATGGGAGAATTGCAAAAATCTATGAAACAGCATAATAATCTTTTGGAAGATGATACATATTTAATCGATAAAATTAATTCGATCAAACAAGATGCTTATAAACGGAAAAATATTTACAGCAAAGAACAACTTTCAAGACCAATAAGTTATTGGATAAAAGGTGATAGGTTATTAAATGAAATTGGGAAGACATTCACAATTATTTTACGGACGCGAGGATGTAGTTGGGCATTAAGCAAATATGGAGGATGTTCTATGTGTGGATATTATTTAGATGCCAACAATGCTGATGTACCTATTGCTGATCTTATTGAACAATTTGATTATGCATTTAATGATAAGATTAATGAAATAAAGAAAGATACAGATAATTTTGTTTTTAAATTATTCAATTCTGGTAGTTTTTTAGATGAAAAAGAAATACCTGAAAAAGTTAGAACCTACATTTATAAAAAAATTTCAAAATTAGATAAAATTAAGGAAGTAGTTATTGAATCACGTGTGGAATATATTACTAAAGAAAAATTAGAGGAAATTTCAGAATTTTTTGGAAAAAAGCACTTTGAAATTGCCATTGGACTTGAAACTGTAGATGATTATATAAGAAATAATTATATTAATAAAGGTTTATTATTTAAAGATTTCAGAGATGCCTTGAAAAAGTGTAAAGACATGGGCATTGGAGTGAAAGTATATTTATTGTTTAAACCATTATTTTTAAATGAACAAGCGGCAATTGACGATTGCACTAATTCAATACAGATATTAAAAAATTTGGGAGTAAATTCTATTTCAATTAACCCAATGAATATTCAAAAAGGTACCCTTACAGAATATTTATGGTTTCAGAATAGATATCGCCCACCATGGTTTTATTCGTTATTTAAATGTATTAAAAAATCTATTAATGAAGGTGGATTAAACAATATACGATTATTATGTGATCCTTCGGGAGCTGGTACAAAAAGAGGAATCCATAATTGTTTAAAGAGAAAATGTGAGAATTCCGCAAAAAAGAAACTTAAAAACTTTGTTTTAACCCAAGATATAACTGAGCTAGAAGAACAAGAATATGAATGTGATTGTAAAAGAAATTATAGTATGACAAAAAATTTTTACTAAAAAGTAAAAAATTGTTGCTACATAGACTTCTTATTATATTATTATTAATTTATTATATGACTAATAACCATTTTTGTCCAAAATCATTTAAAAAACATTATATTTAAATATTACCTACCATCATTTACTTTAGTTTTAAATTTAATCTCTCTATAAGGGGATTCGTTGAAAAAGAATTGGGTTGCATTGAATTTATACTATATTGGAGAATCAACTAAAAAACATCAAATATTTAGAGCAAAGGAGTGGAATAAGAACCTAGAAAAGATATTAAAAAGCACAATTTATAATGCAAAGTATGAAAAAATTGGATATGTTAAAGATATCTTTGGTCCAATAGAGTTTCCCTTTATATCTGTTAAAACTCTACAAACCCAATCATTCAATTCTGATGAAAAATTCTATACTAAAATAGTTTAGTTTTCTTAAGAATTTCATTAATGTAAGATTATAATTATTAAAAAAGGTGTCGTATATTTCTAATTGGAAAGAAGTGAAATCAGAAACAGAAGAATTCATAACTTTTGAAAATGATATATGTTCTGAATGTGGGGAAAATATATTTTTTGATGAAAATAGAGGATTAATAGTTTGTGAAAAGTGCGGTTTAGTTCATTCAGAAAAGTATATAGATTGTGGACCAGAATGGAGGGCATTTGATGCAGATCAGAAAAAAAAGAGAACTAGAACTGGTGCCCCAATGACATATATGATACACGATAAAGGGCTCAGTACAATGATAGATTGGAAAAATAGAGATATTTTTGGAAAAGAAATACCCGCCAAATTAAGAGGTCAAATATATAGATTGCGTAAATGGCAAAGTCGTATAAGAGTATCTGATGCAACTGAGAGAAATCTTACATTTGCTCTAAGTGAACTTGATAGAATGGCCTCCAATTTAGATCTTCAGAAAAATTTACGAGAATGTTCCGCAAAAATATATCGAGATGCAGTTGAAGCCCATTTAATTCGTGGTAGAAGTATAGAGGGTGTAGCTGCTGCAAGTTTATATGCAGCTTGCAGGATGTATAAAATTCCACGAACTTTGAATGAAATTGCTGAAGTAGCTCGTGTTGACAAGAAAGAAATTGGACGTTCTTTTAGATTTATTTCAATTGAATTATCACTTGAATTAAATCCTACTAGACCTATGGATTATCTCACGAGATTTAGTTCGGAATTAAAGTTACCGGCAAAATGTCAAAAAACAGCGAAATTAATAATTAGAATGGCAGAAGAGCGTGGATTAACTTCAGGAAGGGGTCCAACAGGAGTTTGTGCCTCTGCGATTTATGCTTCATGTATTTTAAATAATGAACGAAGAACTCAGAGAAAAATAGCACGAATCAGTGGTGTTACTGAAGTTACTGTGCGTAATCGTTTCAGCGAGCTCGTAGAGCATCTTAATTTAGGTATATCATTAAAAAAAGACCCTAAATAATTAAAAAATTTAATTTTCATTATTCTTATAGAAGAATAATTATAATTCATCATAGCATAATAGTCAATCCCTTAAATATCCTCAATATCATAGGTTTGATGCCTAATTTCACTATTATATGCTTTTTTTGATTTGATAATGATATTATCTTCATATTATAACATTTAATGAGAATCTATCAACTTGATTATATTAAATCAATTTGATGCATTAGGTGTAGTATTATTGGATAGTCTAATAAACGAGAGTGAAGTTAAGTATTTCTTGTATAGAATAGAAAAAAACTTTCCTAATTTTGTTGCAGGTATCATAACCGACAGACATGGTTTTCCAGTTGCTTCAAAAATCTCAAAGAAATTATGGGTTCTCGAAAATACATTAGCCTTATCTGCGATTACGAAGAATCGCGATTTTATAGAAGATTCTCAGCTGATTAAAGTTAAACGAGATTTAGATAAATCAAAGAATTATAAGCTAATGATTTTGTTAGAAAAATCTAAGGAAAATAAGAGTCGTATAAAGCTATTAAAATCTTTAATTAAGTCTCAAGAACTTTTTTAGAGAACATTCTTCCTGAAAAAGAGTTTAAAATTATCTTTTATCGCACCCCGTAGAAAATTAGATACTTAACTAACATTTTTATATTTAAAATTTCTTCTTTATCTAAAGCAGAATTAAGCTAAAAATATTAAGATAAGTTTAAATAAATAGATTTTAAACTTAAAGATACTGTTAATATAAGATTATTAAAATATGGGTTGATGTATAATTGAATTATTCCGAGGACGAGATTAGATTAAAAAAGATTTTAATCAAAATTATCAATAGTGCACCCGGATTAAAGTATGCTCTATTAACAGATGATACAGGAATAACAATTTTAAGTCAATCTAAATTTAAATTTTCTGATAGTGATGGGATCTCTGTAGAGAAAATTGGTGCTATAGGTGGTGCTGTTTTCGTTGCTGGTGAGGAACAAGGCCATATTCTGGGTTATGGAGCTATTAATCTTCAAATTACAGAATATCTTGAAGGAATGATCTTTTCTATGAAAGTTGGTAAAGGAGTTTTGTGTATTGTTGCAGATAAAAATGCACAAATAGGATTTATACGAGCAATTATGAAAAAATGGGGTCCTATGCTTGAATCTATTTTAAGAAGGTATCTACAATCTGATCAAGCAGAGCTTGGTAAAGAAATGAAGGAATTATTTAGATCTGATTCTATTGGTATGCTATAGCTGAAATCAGCATATTATTGTTGCCTAAAACACTAACTCTTATTTCTCATTTAATGGATTTTCCATAAAATCAAAATAGCTCTCTCGTGCTAGGCGTTTAATTTATATGCCTTTTTGGGACATAATCATGTTTCCTGTCTGGGTACTGACTCAAACTTCATTGCGATTGGTATATACCATTGCTAGGTTAAGAGCCCATTTGTTCAGGAAAATTACTGATTAATCAACTCAAGTGTAAGCGTACCCTTGCGCTACATAATCACATATAATCATATGTGCCCTCGATGACGCTATTAATCAATCATAGTTGTCCCAATATAGTTATAGAATAAATTGATTATAAAAATTTTTATTTTTTAGAGAAAGGAAAAGGATCTTTTCTATTTACTCCTTTAATTTTATCTTCTATTCTTGAAATTAAACTATTTAGGCAGTTATATAGTATTTTTCTAATCTGTTCATAGGTTATATCAATTTCTAAATCATTACCGTTACGAAAGTCATCATCCTTATAAAGAGCCTTAAAAACATTTTTAGTTTTAAGAATTTTATAAGAAGCGTCAATAATAAAGGCATAAACTAATTCACTTTCATATTCTCTTTTCATAATTAAAGACAACATAGCAAATTCTTTTTTCCCTCGTCCCCACTCTGAGGGAATTTCAAAATGAAAATTGATTATTTTTTTTTTTTTAGTTATCAGAACAATTTCAAAAAAAGTTTCATCAATTTCAAGATCAAAGAATTTAAGAAGCCTACTTACAATATCTTCTTCTAAGTTAACATCTGGATAAGATATTAATACGCTTGGACCTTTTATTTGATGAAAGTAAGTTATTGTAAGAAGCATGAATTTTATATATTAAATTTTATAAAAACATAAATTTAGCAAATTTAAAATTAATTTAACAGAAAAAGAAATGATTGAATATACTAATTATTCTTTTTTATCAGAGTCAATATTTCATCATATGAGCCTAACAATTGTTTAACATCTGAATTTCTTAATCCTTCATGAGGTTTTCCATCAAAAAGAATCCTTCCCTTGTCCAAAAATAACATTTTTTTCGTCCAGTGTTCCACGAAAAATAAATTATGAGAGGTGAAAAAGATAGTGATTTCATTTTCTTTTCGCAATTTTTCTAAAATTCCAAGATGATTGTAGATTGATTTAAAATCTAAATTTACAAAAGGTTCATCTAAAATTAGTAATTTAGATTTCATTACTAGTAATCTTGCTAAAGCGGCTCTTTTTTTGTCCCCAAGAAAGATTAAAAGGTGAATAAGTTCTAAACTCAGATAAGTTTACGGCATCTGAAGCCCAATCTACTCTTAATTTTACCTCTTCCTCATCGAGTTTTAAATCCCTTGGGCCAAAACTAATATCTTCTTCAATAGTAGGGGTAAATAATTGATTATCAGGATTTTAGAATAAAAATCCAATTGATTTCCTAATCTCCCATAATTCTTGTTTATTTCTTGTAAGCAGATCATTGAAAATCTTAATATTACTTGATTTAGGTTTTAATAGTCCAACTAATAGTCTTAATAGTGTGGTTTTATCTGAACCACTATTTCCCGTAAGTCCACATATTACTTTTTCCTCTAGTTTAAATGATATATTCTGTATTTTAAAACCAGAATTATAAGTATAATCTAAATCCTCTACTTCTACAGCATAATTGAAATCATTATTTCAGGTGCAGTTCCATTTCAAATTGCTATCCCAGCCATGATTTATTGGCACCTTTTAATAGGTATTAGCGAAGCGATTATTTCTGCTTTAATTGCATTATACATTTATAGAATTAAACCAGAAATAATTATAACTGAATCTATTATGATGGAAAAAATAAAAATAATAAATATTTCCAAATATAGGAAACCGATAATTACAATATTCATAGTTTCTATAACATTAATACTAATGATAGCGGTAGGATTTACAATTGGAATTTTATCAACTGCTCCAGATGGATTAGAGAGAGTATTGATATATCAAAATGGTGAATCTTGGCTTGAGGATTTAGTATCCCCCTGGGAACCTATATTTAACTAGATAACTAATGTATATAGTACCGCAATTTTAGGTGTCGCAATCTCAGTCATTATAATGTCTTCTGTATTCTATTTAATTATTAGGTATAAAAAAAAGAATTCGATTAATACCAATATTTAAAACCCTTTTTTTATTAACTAAAAATTAAAATAAAAGGAAAAGGTTAGAGATTCATAATATTATCTATTTATTTCCAAATTTCTTGAATAAGAACACACCAATAGTTATTATTATTAAACTCACTGTAGTAATAAAGGTAAAACCATAAATTAGCCAAGGATTTGTTAAATCACCACTGAAAACTGCAGTTAAAGCTTGGGTTGCATAATAACTTGGCATGAACAAAGCAATAGGTTTAGTGGTTGCAGTAACTGGTATAAAAGTTCCAAGAAACATTTGAGGTAAAATAAAGATAAATGATAAGCCTGTGGCGGTTCCGGAAGATTTTGAGATTGTGGCTGTTATAAGCCCTAATCCTACTGAACTTAGGGAAAATACAATCATTAAAAGAAACGCCAAGAACATTCCAAGAACATTCGTGTTTGGATTAAATCCAAAGGGAAGAGCTAAAAGATACACTATAATTACTTGTAATATAACCATAATCATATTTGAAATGATTTCACTAGCCATAAAATCTCCTGATGTCATAGGAGAGGTGTTTAATCTCTTTAATAGCCCCTGATCTCTCATTTCGGTAAACGATTGGGCAACAATCATTATAATAAATATGCACGCATATCCAAATAATCCCGGAGCAACAGTTTCCATAGACATACCTAACTCAGGATCTGCAAAAATAAAGCCTAACATAATTGTAAGAATTGCGGGAAATAATAACATCATAAACAAAAATGCTGGTTCTCGAACTATTTTTAATAATTCTATCTTCAATAAAACTCTTATTCTCTTAAAATTCAATTACATCCCTTCCATTATTCTTCTTCCTGTAATTTTCATAAATACATCCTCTAAATTGTTAACTGAGTATTTTTCAATAAGTTCCTTTGGATTTCCGCTTTCAATTATTTTTCCATAATCTATTATTGCTACTCTATCACAGAGTTTTTCAGCTTCTTCAATGTAATGTGTTGTTAGAAATATTGATTTATTGGTTTTCTTTAGTGAACGTATGAATTCCCAAGTTGCCCTACGGACTCTGGGATCCATGCCAACAGTAGGCTCATCTAAAAAGGCTATTTTGGGGTCATGAATTAGCGCTATTATTAAATTTAATTGTCTCAACATTCCACCACTATACCCTTTAGTTTTTCTCTTACTCGCATTGGACAAATTTAGAATCTCTAATAATTTATTAGTTCTCTCCCTTATTTCAGCTTTATTCATTGAATGAAGACCACCAAAAAGTTCAATCATTTCTTTTCCTGTTAGAAATTTAAATATCGCAGGTTCTTGAGGGCAAACTCCAATCAATTGTTTAATATGATAGAGTCCATCATTTACATTATATCCATTTATTATTGCAATGCCACTTGTTGCTTTTAATAATCCAATCAAGATATTAATTGTCGTTGTTTTTCCTGCTCCATTTGGACCTAAGAAACCAAATGATTCGCCAGATTTTACTTTAAATGAGATGTCGTCAACCGCGATTACGTCATCATAACCTTTCTTCGCTTTAAATACTTTCTTAAGGTTATCTACCTCAATAGAAAATTTACTATTTGGGTTTATAATATTTTCAGGTTTTTCATATTCTTTTGTTTTAATTTCTGACATTTTATTCACTTGTTTTGCTTTACATAATTTAACATTTAAATCAATATAAAACATTTTTAGTCCATTAATTGATATCAAAATAGCATATATTGCTTATAAATTCGATGATATCTCATAATATAATAAATGAGTAAAAAATAATGGCAAAATGGGCGTTTTTTAACCCAAGTGGGTTAAGAATAGTATAATTATTACTAATCTATTTTGTTCTATTTACATCAATATTTAAATTATCAAGTAAAAAATATCAAGAAAGTCCTTATTCTACATTATCACCTTATTATGTATGAAAACTGAGAATTTTTATTCCAAAAGTTATCTTTTTAGTTTAAGTTTTATATCTTTAACTCTTTCTTCTAATTGTTTGTCAATCCATGTAGAATACATTTTTCCTTGAATAAGTATAGTTATTTCTACTGATTCATATCTTATATCAGAAAGGAATGAAGCTTCGATACTTTGTAATTCCTTCATTGATTCAATCCAAAAACTAACAAGTTTAATATGAGGTAAATTACTAAAAGACCACGTAAAAAGGATTTTTGAACCATAATGGTTTTTTAGATTATTAATGAATTCATTATCATCTATAATCAATTCAGACTTTAAATTTAAGATAATTATTGAGATAATTTGACCAGAATTATCAGGATACCAGTCAATCTGGAATTGGACTAAAAGGTTGTTGATTAGGTTATCTAACCTCCTACTAACAGTTTTAGTGGAAATATTTAATTCATTAGCAATATCTGATATGTTTTTTCTAGCATTATCTTTTAAAGAATCTATAATAAGATAATCCATATCTGAGAGCTTTTTAATGTTTTCTGAAGAAAATGATGGCACATTCCTATCAATACCAATAGTTAAATCTCTAATATCTCCATTCTTACGGATATATGAAATTAAATAATCTAATTCACTTGTATTTCGAATATAAGCGTGGATATAGAATAAGTTTCCACTTGCACGAGTTATATTATAAATATTTTCATTATTACCCAATTGTTTCATCAATTTTTTTTTATCTTTGATATTTGAGATACCATACATTAAAATATTAGAAATATTCGGAAAATTCGCAAAACCAAGACGAGCTTTAAAACCTTGAATAATATTAAGATTGACTAAAGATCTAATTCTCTTATGGATGGAATTGATGCTTATATGAAAAAATTCTGCTAAATTTTTATAAGGCATCCTTGAATTAGTCATTAAAAGCATGCAGATTGTAAAATCAATTTCATCCATATTATTATCAAATCTTATTATAATACTTTTAATAAAAAAAAGATTTCTTATACATATTAAATAAATTGTTTATGCTCTATGAATATTGTCTTCTTTATCTATTCTAAAACAGTAAATATTGATAATTATAATATCAAAGATATACCAGGAACTTCAGGAAGATTAGATGTAATTTCACGATGTATTTTGGCAGCAATTTCAAGATATAATTCTCTTGAAAGAAATATACAGATATGGATATTTTTAGAACGTTATGGTATTTTTTGTTTTAATTCTAAATTTTTTGATTATGATTTTTTTCCTAAAAATGAAATCCTTTTTTCTGATTATTTCGTTGATTTTCTTCGAAAAGTTCATAACAATGAAGACTTGAAACTTAAATCGTCACATCCAATTAGAAATTCAAAAATGAATTTAATAGAAGCAATAAACTACTTTCAAGAATCAAATTATGATATTTATATCTTGTCTGAACAAGGTCAAGAATTTTTTAAGATATTAAATATTCTTCGAGAAAAACAAAATATCCTTTTCATAATTGGGAGTCAAGAGGATGGATATATTTACTCACAGGAATTATCTACATTAAAAATTCCAAAGATAAGTATTGGAAATCAATCTTATCTAGCTTCTTCAGTTATAAGATTATTGAAATTACATTTATTAGCATTATAATAAATTTTTTATTATAATATAATTTTAAAAATAATAATCTAAAATATCAGATATTAGTTTTTATAAGCAAATTGAATGAAATAATTGAGACTAAAAAGAGAACTAAAGAGAGAGAAATTTTAAATAGATTTATTGATCGTCCAGTAGAATTTTTGATTAAACATAATTTTACACCTAATATAATATCCTATTTAGGATTTATATGTACATTAGTGGGTTCATTATTAATTGCAATATGTGGTTTATATTTTTCAATATGGCTTTCATGGATAATTCCTTTTATCTTAGGATTTGCAGGTGCTTTTGATTTATTTGATGGGGAAGTAGCGAGAAGAACAGGAAAAGAAACGCAATCTGGTGCATTTCTTGATTCAAATTTAGATAGACTTTCAGATGCCATATTAATTTTGAGTCTAATATTCGGAGGATTAGTAAATTATTTATTTGGTTATATAATTCTGTTTTTAGTTGTTATGATTTCTTACGTTCGTTCTAGAGCTGAAAGTGAGGATGTGAATATGAAGGGTATCGGAATTATGGAACGAGCTGAACGTATTTTGTTTTTACTTTTTACTATAATAATAGAATTAATTACATATTTTTCAACAAGCATTTTATCAAGTGAACCGTTAACAATTCTTATTCCCTTTATTACTAGAATCCCAGTGACACCTGTTTTTCTTATAGCTATTTTAATCTACACTTGTGCTTTAGTTTATACTCTTCTACAAAGATTAAGTTATGCCTTTAAAGCTTTAAAAAGTCCTAATATTAATAGAAAAGATATAAATTGATTTTTAGTTTAACCGAAATTAATTATTTGTTTTTATAATTTTTATGCCGAAAGATAAATTTTTTAAGGTTTACCCTATTCTATTAGTTAATACTGTAAAATGTAAATAAGATAAATTACATATTGGCTGATTTTTATTCCAAAAAAAAGAAAAAGTGGCGGTAAAAGCGGTTCTAGTAAAGGACACTATGCTAGAGTTCAATGTAGTAAATGTGGAAGGTTTGTGCCAAGAAGTAAAGCAAAAGCTGTAACAAGAAGGGTTTCTCTTGTGGATGGACGAATGTATTCTGAACTAAAAAAAGCGGGTACAATTATTCAAGCTCCAAGTAAAACGAAATATTACTGCATTAGTTGTGGAGTACATATGGGGAGAATTTCCCAAAGAGCGAAAGATGAGAGGAGACCATAGATCCAACAACTCTGGTTGTATATAATTCTCTGTTTCTAAATAAACATAATATTTTTTCAGGGGAATTCTGGCAATATTGCCATTTTGAAATTAACGAGGACCTTAAAATTAAATTTATAAGGATAAAATCCTATAATTAGAATGATGCCAAATGAATTTGCCATAAACAGCAACTTAACCCTTAAGCTTGAAAATGGCAAGACAAACATCTATATTAAAGGAAAATTATTCCAGTAATGTAAGTTCATATTGATAAATTCTCAATCCATTTATTATTATAAAACCATAGAATCATAAATTTAATTGTTTGAAAAAAGAAGGTAATGTATAAATAATATTAACCTGATCTTTTGCTGAAACTTCGATAACAGCTCTAATTAAGAAATCATTTTTTAAATCTTCTTCAGGTTCATATATTTTTAATTTAGCTGTCGGTTTAATTTTAAGTGTATAATTTTCTGCAATTCCAGTAACATTTTCAGTTGTTTTTAATTTAATTCCTAATAATCCTAATTCATAGTGACTTACAATAAAAAGCATGAGGTCTTTAGTATCTTTTGATTTTTCGAAATATACTACTTCTAAATAATCCTCTTGAAGTTCTCTAGGTAATTTTGAGAAAGTAATTGTTTTAGTTTTACCAGTTATATATGGGAAAGGAGTATAAAATAAGAGATTAAAACTTGCTATTTTTTTTATTTGCTCATTATATTTTTCAACATCTTTTATTGAATATGCCTTATCTAATAAAACATCTAATTTTTCAACCATATCTTCTGCCGAATAACCATCTAATACTGTTGCAATATAAGATCTTTTTAGTTTTTCTATTAGGGTTTCACTTTTAAATGTTAATTTGTAGTCAATTGATATTTCCAATGCTTGATTATAAAGATTTACTGCAATCTGAGAATGGCCCAAAGCCAAGAAATAGTCACCTAATTCACTAAATACTATAATCGCATCAAGAAAATTTTCATCTAAATCGATTTTAGAAATTTCGTCCATGATATTCATTGCTGTTTCCTTGTTATCGCCTTGAATGTAAATTGCTATAGCTTTACCAATTAAAGATTTGAGTCTCAACTTATCATCTTCGTAAATATCAGCTAATTCTTCAGTAAAATTATATTGCTTAATTGCGTTTTCATAAAGTCCATGAAATAAATAGATCAAAGCCTTTATATAATTTAGAGTTAAGCAAGTCTTATAATTGTGAATTATTATCGAAAATAAAGCCGCTCTTTCGAGCGAATCTATAGCTGCGTTAATACGCCCGAGGGAAACTAATAAAAATGCCCGTAAAAATTCCATTTTACTAATTTCGGAACATATTAACTGTTCTACAATCTCATAATCCTTTATATTATTCAACTGCCCTGATGCAACTTGAAGCAAAGAAACTAAAAAACCATTCCCAGTTTTTAAATATTTTATAGCGTTTTTTGTATCACTTTTTACTATCGCCTCTCTAGCCCTAATTACATATTCTCTTGAAATTTTTAAATTTTCTAGAAATTTTACTATTCCAATTATTTGTTCCTCCTCACTTTGAGGAATATCTTGATTAGAAATATATTTCTCAGCAATATTGATTTCATCTGCATATTTAGAAGTTCCGATCGCAAATTTAACACCTGTATCAGGATTTTCTAACTCAACATCCTGAGTAAGAATCGAAGTTTCTGTAACAGCAATCGCTTTTTCAATTAACCAAGTTATTTTTTGTTCAGCAGGATATATCTTAGAGCGTTCAATCATATATGATAATGTATAATTAAGACTTCTCTTCCAAAGTTCTTTAAAGTATTTTCTCATCTGAGATTTAGATGTTGATTTTAGTATTTTCAACAAAAAACTTGAAAGAGATAATATATTAATCTTTCCTTTATAGAGTAAATTTGTATTTTTTGCTAATTTAAAATCATCTGTCACTAAATGAACAGGTAACGCATCATTATCCGCCAATAATTTCTTTCCAATACATACAAGTGTCAAATCAGGATCTTGAGCGGGAAATCTTATATTAAATTGGTTTAAATCTTTTTTAACGGTATCAATTTCTTTTTGTAAAACTTTTTCTGTATTTATAATGTTTTTTAGCTTTCCTTTATAGGTGTGGGGCGCTTTTACTTCATCTAATACAATTTGGGAGATATAATATTCATATCCCAAATCTTCTGCTACAATTTCTAAATTATTTAGAAAATTTCGAGCTTTAATTTGGAGCATACAAATAAAGAAATTTGCATCAAATATTATTCGCTGTTTAGGCATTTAGATAACAAAAAGTTTTTGATTAGATTAGAATAATCTTATTTAAAAATATATTAAATTGTAATATATTTAATTTTTTTTTA